>CAZEXO010000022.1:18772-29629 GCA_964516545.1 uncultured Melioribacteraceae bacterium | reverse complement strand
TATTTTTTATATCTATTCAAATTAATTCATCAGTTAAATCAATTCCGAAAACATATCCATTTGTTCCGGCTGTATAAACCGTTTTATCGTTAATTGCGACAACGTATTTATGGGAAGCCTGATTGTTTTTTGTTTTCTCAGACCAGCGCCAGATCAACCATCCTCTTTTAGCATCAATACAACTTATGCTGCCGTCGAGGGTCTTTATTACTATCCTGTCATCGGAATAATCAAGAGATGAATAGACATAACTTTTTAAGTCTTTGTTCACCCAATATTCCTGAAGAGTTTCAACATCATAACAATAAATTTTACCTGAGGCTGTTCCGAATATAACAGCAGCTTTTGAATTGGTTTGTTTCTGAATGAAAAGTTGTTTATCACCTGTATATTCGATTACAAGTAAGTCTGATGTTATGTATTCATCAAATCCGATTGTCTGAATAGAATGCCCGTCATTTACATCCATAATGATGAGATCACCCTGACGCGTAGCAGCAATTAATTTGTTTTCCACTATCGCGGGTTTGCCGATGATATCTCCGTAAACATCGTGCTGCCAAATTATCTGTCCGAGTGAATCAATTGCTGTGATTAGTCCACTCTGTTGACAAATAAAAATTTTATTCTCAGAAATTACAGGTGAAGCTGAGATAGTTGAGTTAAATTTTTTATTAAAGACTACTTTTCCTGAAAGTTTCGTTTCTTCAGTTGGCTGAAGAGAAATTCTTTTTGTCTCTGTCCCGATATTTAATGCGATCTCTGTTTCGAAAGTCATATCTTTTTGCAAACTTTTTACAGTCAGAGTATCATTTTTTATTTCGCATATCCGAAGGGAGAATATATCATCATCTTTTAGATATCCATTTACCAGTAAGTTAAGTTTGTTTTCAGAACTGGTTTTAGTCGACATCAACATCAGTTTATTTGATTCATTAATCGGAGTAAGCAGTTCATCGAAATTAACATTATCATTCAATAAGTCGCCGTTGTAAAAGAATATAATCTTGTCAGAGGAATCTTTTTGAACGGAATTTAACCAGTTGATTGTCTCTGTAGTAAAGTATCTTTTATTGTGTTTCAAGAAGGATTCGGATGTAATTCCCAGAAAAAGAAAATCATTTATTCGCTCTGAAAAATTTAAGTCAAACCAGAATTCCCGAAAGTATAACAACCCGGTTTCGTTAATGTCTTTGGATGATGGGAGTAGAAAATATTTCTTGTCAAGCTTATTTAGCTGATCATACAATATTTCATATTCATCACGTTCACTGTTTTTTGTAAGTACACCGTCGAAAATTACGAATTCGACATTCTGTTCATTATTAATAAGATTGATGAGTGAATCAGGATGAAATTTTTCACTTGTCATATTAAAAACGTTTGATACCCAGACGAACTTAACCGACTGCGCGCTCAATCCGAGAATGAATAATAAGAGTAATACCGATATCTTCTTCATATAGAAAAGAAATTTTTTCAAATGACGAAATTTACGAAATTCCTAACCTTGGTGAAACCTGGTGAAAAATTGAAAAAAGACCTCTCAAAGTTAATGCTGAGTTGTGTTTGTTGGTTTTTCATCAAATTGTAATTGCAGGGCGCTATTCATATATTTGGATTCAATTTTTTAGAGAGTTATGGATAAGCTTAGAAATTTTTGTATCATCGCACATATTGATCATGGAAAGTCAACGATTGCCGACGGATTGCTTGTACACACACACACAATTACCGAAAGAGAAGCAAAAGCACAGGTTTTAGATGACATGGATTTGGAACGCGAGAGAGGAATTACTATCAAATCTCATGCGATTCAAATGAAATATAAAGCTCATGACGGTGAAAATTATACTTTGAACCTGATTGATACTCCCGGGCACGTTGATTTTTCATACGAGGTTTCACGTTCGCTCGCAGCTTGCGAAGGCGCTCTGCTTGTTGTTGATGCCGCTCAGGGTGTTGAAGCCCAGACAATCAGTAACTTGTATCTTGCAGTTGATGCAGGACTCGAAATCATTCCGGTGATAAATAAAATTGATTTACCAAGCGCGATGATTGATACGGTAAAATCACAGATTATTGATTTAATTGGATGTAATGATTCTGATATTCTGCTTGCCAGCGCGAAGACTAAAATAGGTATCGAAGAAATTCTTGAAACAATTGTTAAAAAAATACCCCCGCCAAAAGGTGATCCTAACGCTCCGTTACAAGCATTAATTTTTGACTCCATCTTTGACGCTTACCGTGGAGCGATTGCTTATATCCGGGTATTTAACGGGACTTTAAAAGAGAAAGACGTGATCAGATTTTTCACCCACGGCAGTAATTACCTTGCTGAGGAAATCGGTACGTTGAAATTGAATAAAGTTCGTACGAAAGAATTATCTGCCGGAAATGTTGGCTATCTTATTAGCAGCATTAAAGATGTTCATGATACAAAAGTCGGTGATACGATTACGCACCTGAGAAACGGAGCTGATAAACCTCTGCCCGGTTACAAGGAAATTAAACCCATGGTTTACAGCGGGCTTTATCCTACTGATTCCGATAAGTACGAAGATTTACGTGATGCACTTGATAAATTCAAATTGAATGATTCGGCTTTGTTTTTTATTCCTGAAACTTCAGCGGCATTGGGATTTGGTTTTCGCTGCGGATTTTTGGGAATGCTGCACATGGAAATAGTTCAGGAAAGACTCGAACGCGAGTTTGATCAGTCAATAATTACAACAATGCCAAACGTTGAGTACATCGTTTACAGGAGAACCGGTAAAGAAGTTATTGTTGATAATCCAGCGTTAATGCCTGATGTAGGTGAAATTGACCATATCGAAGAACCTTATGTTAAAGCGCAAATAGTCACGCCAAGTGAATATGTGGGAAGTATAATGAAACTTGCCATGGAGAAGCGGGGAGTTTATAAAAATACAAGTTACCTCGACCCGACACGCGCTGATCTTCAATTTGAATTTCCTCTCTCTGAAATTATTTTTGATTTTTTTGATAAACTAAAATCAATCTCACGCGGATATGCTTCTTTTGATTATGAGTTTATCGGTTACCGGGAATCAAAACTGGTTAAACTAGATATCATGCTTAATGGCGATAAAGTTGATGCGCTATCAATAATTGTACACGACTCTAAGGCTTTTGATTGGGGAAGAAAAGTTTGCTCGAAACTGAAAGATTTAATTCCGCGCCAATTATATGAAATTGCCGTTCAAGCTGCCATTGGTAACAAAGTGATTTCAAGAACAAACATTAAAGCGCTGCGCAAAAACGTTCTTGCTAAATGTTATGGCGGTGATATCACAAGGAAAAGAAAGTTGCTCGAAAAACAGAAGGAAGGTAAAAAACGCATGAAGTCTGTGGGCAATGTTGAAATTCCTCAGGAAGCATTTTTGGCAGTACTGCAGCTCGAAGACTAAATCAGTAATGATATAATGAAATTTATGAAATCGAATCCGCATGATGAAAATATGCCTCATCCGGAAATAAAAAAAAGAATTTGGAATTTTATTATTAATGTCATCATCGCCGCACTTATTGCTGTCTTTCTAAACCTTTTTGTCATCGGCACTACAAAAGTTACAAGTGAATCTATGGAAGGTACAATCCTGAAAGGTGATTTTCTGTTTCTTGAAAAATTATCTTTCGGGGCTAAAACTCCTTCCGCTATTCCGTTTACGAATATTGAATTACAACAATTCAGACTGCCCGGTATTTCTTCTGTTGAGAGAGGTGATATTCTACTTTTTGAAAATCCGATAAGTAATTCTTCATCCGAACTGAATAACAACTATAATTATGTCAAACGCTGCATCGCGCTCCCCGGTGATACTTTGGAAATTAAAAACAGAATTATCATTATTAACAACACTACTTTTGTTTGTGAGGGAGAAGTTCAATTCACCGGGCATTCACTGAATTCGAATAAAAATCTTTTTCCCGACGGAAGTAATTGGACAATGGACAACTACGGACCGATTTACATCCCAAAGAAAAACGATAGAATTCATTTGAACCATGAAAACATTGAGCTTTATCGTGATTTAATAAATTCAGAACTTAATCACCCGGCAGTAAAAACAGCGGATGGCGGAATTTATATTGATGGCGTAAATGTTAACGAATATGAGATAAAAAATAACTATTACTTTTTACTCGGTGATAACCGCAATCGGAGTGCGGACAGCAGATTCTGGGGTTTCCTGAACGAAGAAAAAATTATTGGAAGAATTTTTTTGATTTATATGTCGGTTGATTCGCAAGCAGCTGATTCAAACTCATCTTTCTTTGAAAAAGTGCGGTGGAATAGGATTGCTAAATTTGTGCGTTAGTATTACCTTAAACGGCAAAAGTTCATTAATTCTTAAAGGAAATTTAGTATGAAGAATTTTCTGATTCTTTTATTATTCCTCACCATTCAATTAAATGTTTTCCCGCAAGCAAAATATTTTATCTATTTCAAAGATAAAGGTATAACTAAAGAACACAAACTGACAAAATCTTCTGAGGTTTTTAAAATTGCCGAAGAGCAATTATCAACTAAAGCACGTGCGAGACGGATGAAAGTTCTGGAGGAAGATGAGATTGTTACTTATAAGGATATTCCGGTTAGCAAAGAATATTTAAGTGTATTACATACTAATGGGATTAAGATAAAAAGAGTACTTAATTGGTTCAATGCTGTTTCATGTTATCTGACCGATGAACAGATTCAGAAACTGAAAAAATTGGATTTTATTGATAAGGTTGAACCGGTGAAAAAACTGAGGAATAAATATCCTGATAATGAATCGCAAACTTTTCTGCATAAGAATGATGGTGGAGATAATATTCTTGACTATGGAAATTCATTAACTCAGATGGAATTGTCGCAAGTGCCGGTTGTTCATGAGATGGGAATAACCGGTGAAAGAGTTATTATAGGTTTTATTGATTCCGGATTTAATTGGGAATATCATTCATCGACAAATCATCTCAATGTATTATGGGAATATGATTTTGTTAACGATGATAATGATACAGGAGATGATGGAAACGATGATTCTCCCTCGCAAAATGTACACGGAACACAGACAGTTGCAGTGGCTTGCGGGTATGAACCTGGAAGAATAATCGGTCCGGCTTATGATGCTGATGTGATGTTCGGGAAAACCGAGTATATAGTTAATGAGCTAAACACGGAAGAAGATGACTTTGCAGCCGCGGTTGAAGAGATGGAAAAACGCGGAGTTGATATTTTAACATCATCGCTTGGTTATTTGATTTTTGATAATGGTCAGTTCTCTTACACTCATGATGATATGGATGGACAAACAGCAATAACCACCATTGCCTATGAAACCGCTGCGCAGATGGGAGTTCTCACAATAACTTCCGCCGGAAATGAAGGTACATTCGGACCGAACAATCCTGATGGAGGTATTACAGCTCCGGCAGACGGACTTTTAACAATCGCAGTCGGAAATGTTAATTCGGCAAATGTTGTTGTTTCTTCAAGTTCGCGCGGTCCTACAGCCGATGGACGAATAAAACCCGAGGTTGTGGCAATGGGATCAAGCGTATACTCCGTGGGAAGAAACGCGGGTGAATACCAATATGTAAGTGGAACATCTTATTCTGCACCGATTGTGGCGGGAATAGCAGGACAAATTTACAGCGCCTTCCCTCATCTCAATAATTTGCAGGTAAGACAAATGCTGATTGAATCAGGTGATAACCCGCTTTTACCAAATAACACAAGAGGCTGGGGACTTGTTTCAGCACTGAGAGCCGTAACTTATCCTAATTTACAAAGCAGAGGCAGTAGTTTCAGGTTATATAAAATATTTCATCATGAGCGGGGAATTAATCCGGGTTCAGTACAGGTTCATTATTCGGTTAATAACGGTGATTTTATTTCCGGAGTGATGGAAAATTACTTGGATAATAAATTCAGATTTAATTTTCCTCATCTGACAACGGGGGATAATCTTCAGATATATTTTTCTTATGCTAACAACGATGGCGAAGAAATTAGAGAACCTCAGGATAAAAATTTCACTGCCCGCTACGGTGAACTGCAAATGAATCTTAACAATGAAGTGATAATCCCGGTTGAAATTCCAACTGAATACATGCTTTCACAAAACTATCCGAATCCGTTCAACAATTCCACAGAGATTAGCTTTTCAATTCCACGCGATGAAGAGATAAAATTGGTTATCTATAATCTTCTCGGCGAAGAGGTTATAATTCTGCATGACGGAGTAATTTCAGCCGGAAATCATTTTGTAAATTGGAATGCGAATGATTCGAAAGGGAATGAATGTAACTCGGGAATTTACTTTATCCTATTACAAACAAGTTCGGGAAATCTTTCCCGGAAAATGATTTATCTGAAATAAGAGCATTAGATGCCGGGGATTAATTCTAAATCTGTTCTTGAATATCTTGAATCATTGAGGAATGAACAAGATGATTTGTTGAACTGGATTGAATCTTTCGCCCGCGAAAATAAAATCCCAATCCTTAATTGGAAAGCCGCTGAGTTACTTGAACAAATTATATTAATCAAAAAACCAAAATATGTTCTTGAGGTCGGAACTGCCGTAGCTTATTCAACCATAAGAATGGCGCGTCTTCTGGATGATGGATGTGTTATTGATACTATAGAATTAAGTAAGCATAATCTCCCGATCGCAAAAGCAAATATTGAGAAGGCAAAAATGGGTGAAAGAATCAATTTAATTGAAGGCGATGCTAAAAAAATTATTCCTTCGCTCGGAAAAACTTATGATTTAATTTTTCTTGATGCGGATAAGAAAGATTATCTCGACTATTATGAATTGCTTCTGCCAAAACTTGCTGTTGAAGGAATTCTTTTCATTGATAATCTTTTGTGGAAAGGAGACATTAACAACCAATCGGAAAACAAAAACAAACCTTCAGTCGAGATAATAAAAAAGCTGAATGAAAAGATAAGTAATGATACACGTGTAAAAACAACCATCCTTCCGATTGGAGATGGCATTGGAATTTCAATAAAAAAATAAACTCATTATTTGTTTATTTACTAAGGATTTTTTCTCAACGTTTCCGAATATCTTTGTGCGACTTCCTGAACCGACTTACTTGAGATTAAATTATAGATTCTATTTCTCAACTCTGCCCATTCTTCATGTAGTGGACAAGGATTTTCATCTGAGCATTCCTTTAAACCGGTCACACATTTTAGATTAATCACGGGACCTTCAACTCTTTCAACAATTTCCAAAATAGAGGATTTCATTGCCAGGTCGGTAATTTTAAATCCGCCGCCTCTGCCTTTATAAGAATCAACATAACCATATTTTGCCATTCTTTGAAGAATTTTTGCAAGGTAATGAGTCGGAATTTCTTCGCTTTTGGCTATTTCTGATGACATTATCAAACTATCTTTTGATTGACGGGCCAAGAAGAGAACTGCCCTTATCGCGTATTCTCCGGTTTTAGTATAAATCATTCTGTATCCTCTGTCTGTATTGTGATGTTTCTTTGAAAATGTTTTAAGTGGAGTCTTTTGTCTTTTGAAAAAATAAATAAATCCGGACTCTTTGTCAATATTTAGGAATAACAGTCGCGAGGCAATATCTATTCAAGAAAAAGATCACTATCAATAATTTCTAACGATGACTGTCCCTTTGTGGCATCTGTAATTTCTTTGAGTAAATTTTCATACTCATTTGCCTGAATATTGAAAATTATCACGGGATTTTCTTCGAACCGATTCTCAGTGATTCTGACTGAATATTGGGAGAGATAGTGGTGAATTTTGCTGATCAAACTGTAGTCAAAACCGATTTTTGCTTTTAAAAAATTCTTTTTTATTACAATTGAAGATTGAGATAAAGTATCAAACGCAGATTGATAATAGGCTTTTCCCAGGGGACCAACACCTAATTTTGTGCCTCCAAAGTATCGTATTGAAATAACTAGAATGTTTGTTAATTCAAAATGGGTAATGGCGTTATAAATTCTTATTCCGGCGGTTCCGCTTGGTTCGCCGTCGTCGGAATAACGGGGAGTATTCTCCATTATCTGATAAGCATAACAATGATGTGTTGCGTCATAATATTCTTTTTTGATCTTGTTCAGAATTTCTTCTGCTTCATTTGCTGATTTAACCGGAAAAGCTAACCCGATGAATAGTGAACCTTTTTCTTTGAATTTGGTTTCTGTTCTTGATTTTATCGTCTTTATCTGATCAGGCATAAAGAGGTATTGGATTAATTATTACTGAAGAAATTGATTTTCTTTTTACCAATAGCTAATATAGCTTTTTAAACTTTCACAAATCTATAGAAATGGATCTTCAGAATAAAATAATTATAAAAGGCGCGAGGGAACATAATCTTAAGAACATCGATGTTGAAATTCCCCGCGATGCGTTGGTTGTAATCACAGGATTATCCGGCTCCGGGAAATCATCACTTGCTTTTGATACAATTTATGCCGAAGGACAGCGTCGTTACATCGAATCACTTTCAGCGTATGCCCGCCAGTTCCTTAATCTTCTTGAAAAACCGGATGTTGATTTAATTGAAGGATTAAGTCCCGCAATTTCCATCGAACAAAAATCAACATCAGGTAATCCGAGATCGACAGTTGGCACTGTTACTGAAATTTATGATTACATGAGACTTCTTTACGCGCGTGTTGGAAAACCATATTGTTATCAATGCGGCAGACCGGTTGATAAACAATCATCCGATCAGATAATTGATAATATTCTTTCAAATTTTTCAGAAAAAAAAATAATCATACTTGCACCGGTTATTCGCGGACGCAAAGGGCATTATCAGGAAATGTTCGCTGATATTCTGAAGGACGGATTTATTCGCGTTCGTGTCGACGGCGACATAAAAGAAATAGAAGACGGTTTTAAAGTAGATCGTTACAAAGTGCATGATATTGAAATTGTTGTTGATAGATTGAAGATAAATGATAAATCACGATACAGAATCAGCGAGTCAGTTGAGGTTGCGCTTAATTACGGCAACGGAAATATTATTATTAATGACGGGAAAGAAGACACCGTTTTTAGCCGTAATCTTGCCTGTATGCATTGCGGAATAAGTTTTCAGGAGATGGCGCCAAATTCATTTTCTTTTAACTCTCCTTATGGGTTATGTCCGGATTGCGATGGACTTGGTGAGAAAAGCGAACTTGATGTTGATCTTATGATTCCGGATTGGAGTAAGACGATTAATGAAGAAGGAATTACATCAATCGGGAAACCGCGAAATATCTGGTTTTTCAATCAACTCGAAGGTGTTGCAAGAAAATTCGGGTTCGACTATGACACGCCGCTCAAAGATTTTACAAGAGAACAGACTGACATTTTACTTTACGGCAGTAAGGAGAAAATTCCATTCGAATATAAATTCGGAAGCGGTAAAACAACAACTTACATGCACCGATTCACCGGTGTTGTAAATTATGTTAAGCATTATTTTGATAATACTTCTTCCACCAAAATAAGAGAATGGGCTGAATCATTCATGAATACAAAAGTCTGCTCCACATGTAACGGCGGCAGACTTAAGAAAGAATCCTTATCGGTTAAATTCGGCGGGAAAAATATTAGCGAAGTGAGTTCGCTTTCTATCGAACGCGCTAAAGAGTTTTTTAACAATGTACAGCTTACGGAAAGAGAAACATTAATAGCTCATCAGATTCTGAAAGAAATAACTTCGAGGATTGATTTTCTGCTGAATGTAGGACTTGACTATCTCACTATTGATCGTTCTGCAAGATCACTTTCCGGGGGCGAATCGCAAAGAATTCGTTTAGCAACACAAATCGGCTCGCAGCTTGCAGGAGTACTTTATGTTCTCGATGAACCGAGCATCGGTCTTCATCAGAGTGACAATATCAAACTGATAAACTCGCTGAAAGACCTCCGCGATTTGGGTAATTCTATAATTGTGGTTGAACACGATCGTGAGACAATTGAAAATTCAGATTACATTGTTGATCTTGGTCCGCGCGCGGGGTTGCATGGCGGTGAAATTTGCGTGGATGATTTTACGGAGAATATAATGAAATCTGATAACGGATTTCATTCACTCACGCTGGATTATCTGAAAAACAGAAAAGCCATCAAAATTCCTGAGAGTCGTCGTTCGGGAAACGGAAAATTCATTGAAGTACGCGGAGCCAGGGGGAATAATCTTCGCGATGTTGATCTGAAAATTCCACTCGGTTCTTTCACGGCAATTACGGGTGTAAGCGGATCAGGAAAATCAACACTGATAAATGAAACACTCGTGAAAATTTTAATGAAGAAAATTTATGATTCAAAAGTGACTCCGCTTCCGTTTAAAGAAGTCAGAGGACTTGAACATATTGATAAAATAATAGAAATAGATCAATCGCCTATTGGCAGAACTCCCCGGTCGAATCCTGCAACTTACACAGGACTGTTTACTTTTATCAGGGATCTTTTTACTCAGCTACCGGAATCAAAAATCCGGGGTTACTCACCGGGCAGATTTAGTTTTAATGTTGAAGGAGGCAGATGCGAGGAATGCGGTGGTGACGGATTAAAAAAAATCGAGATGAATTTTTTACCGAATGTTTATGTCGTATGCGAAATTTGTAATGGTAAAAGATACAACCGCGAAACTCTGGAGATTCTCTATAAAACAAAATCAATTAACGACGTATTGAATATGACAGTTGAGGATGCGCTTGAGTTTTTCAGCGACTTTCCGAAAATCAAAAGGAAAATAAAAGCCCTTAATGATGTAGGATTAGGATACATCACATTAGGTCAGCAGGCAACTACGCTTTCCGGCGGCGAGGCTCAACGGGTAAAATTAG
>CAZEXO010000022.1:18088-18762 GCA_964516545.1 uncultured Melioribacteraceae bacterium | reverse complement strand
AGGCAGGCTATCCATGCCATTATGCCCGCCGTGGCAAACTGCACGCAGGTAAGCAGCATCACATCGTACTTTTCAACATATTTTTCCGTAACGACCAGATGCACCGCAATGATTATTCCGGCGGCGAGGCTCAACGGGTAAAATTAGCAACTGAATTGAGTAAAGTAAGTACCGGCAAAACATTATACATACTCGATGAACCTACTACTGGTCTTCATTTTGAAGATGTAAATATTTTATTAGGCGTTCTTAATAAACTGGTTGAAAAGGGGAATACAGTTGTGATTGTTGAGCATAATCTTGATGTTATAAAAGTAGCCGATCATGTAATTGATCTCGGACCAGGCGGAGGCGAACACGGAGGAAAAATAATTGCCCAGGGCACTCCGGAAGAAATCGTATTGAATAAAAAAAGTATCACAGGACAATATCTTAAAACAGAACTAAAAAGGTAATCAGGGAACAGTATGAAAAAGACAATACACGATTTTCATAAATACCGTTCGGAAATGAATGAGAGAATTCTAAACTCCGGATTCAGAGATTATAACAAATTTTTCGCCCTGGATAACAAAGCATATGTCGATGGCGCGCTCGATGCTAAAACAAAGGAACTCATGGGACTTGTTGCTTCAATGGTTTTACGATGCGACGATTGTATAAAATATCATCTC
>CAZEXO010000022.1:0-18078 GCA_964516545.1 uncultured Melioribacteraceae bacterium | reverse complement strand
AGATCAATAACTGAAGGCGCTACCGAACAGGAACTTCATGAATCGTTCAACATTGCATTAATTGTCGGGGGATCAATCGTAATTCCTCATCTGCGATATGCAGTTGAACAGATGGACGAAATTTTCAGAATTAGAAAGGAAAAAGAGAATGAAAAAACTTCTGATTCCTAAGCAGATAATCACTGTTAATTCAAACGATGAAATTCTCAGGGATACTGCTGTTGAAATAACCGGAAATAGAATTACCGGATTTATAAAACTTTCGGAAATTAACAGAGAGAAATATGAAGGAGAGATTCTTGATTTCCACGAATTAACAATGATTCCAGGTTTTATTCAAACTCATGTACATCTTTGTCAGACACTGTTCCGCGGACTTGCAGATGATCTTGAACTTTTAGACTGGTTGGGGAAAAAAATCTTTCCCATGGAAAATCAACATTCTCCCGATTCATTGCGTTCATCAGCCCGGTTAGGTTTGGCTGAATTGCATAAGGGGGGCACAACAACAATTGTGGATATGGGGACAATTAGACATCAGGAAGTGATATTTGATGAACTGATAAAATCGGGTATGCGTGCCTTTGCAGGAAAATGTATGCTTGACCAGAATGCGTTGCTGCCGGCTTTCAAAGAAAATACAAAAGATAGTTTATCAAGCTCTTATGAACTCGCAAAAGAATTCCACAACATGGAAAAAGGAAGAATTAAATATGCCTTCGCACCGAGATTTGTTTTATCATGTTCCGAAGAGATGTTGAAAGAAACTTATTCCATGCTTAATGATTTCGAAGGTTCGCTTTATCATAGCCATGCATCGGAAAATAAAGATGAAATTAAAGCAGTCTGGAAAATGCATCACATGGGCAACCTTGAATATTTTGATTCAATCGGAGTATTGGGAAACAGAACGCTGCTGGCGCATTGTATTCATGTTGATGAACCTGAACAGGTGATTTTGTGTAACTCGGATACCCGTGTGATGCATTGTCCTTCATCCAATCTTAAACTAGGTTCCGGAATCGCGAATATTCCTAAATACCTGAATATCGGAATCAATGTTTCTTTAGGCGCTGACGGACCGCCATGTAATAATAATCTTAGTATTTTCACTGAGATGCGACTCGCTGCTCTAATTCAAAAACCATTTCGCGGTTCAACATCAATGAACGCAAAAGAAGTTTTTAGAATGGCAACCATTAATGGCGCTGTTGCAACAGGGCTGGAAAATGAAATCGGTAGTATCGAATTAAATAAAAAAGCTGATCTTGTTTTACTCGACTTAAACAATGTTAGTCAGCCTTTATCTGAAGATAATCTTTATTCAACCATTGTTTATGCAACCGATGTTAATTCCGTCAAAGAAGTTATGACAGACGGTCAGTGGGTTGTCAGAGATAAAAAATCTTTGATTTATGATGAAACGGAAATTTTTGCAAAAGGTAAATCGGAATTGAAAAAGTTACTCAGCAGAATTAACTAAGAGGAATCTGTGGAAAAAATAATTTTTGCTACCGGTAATAAGGGAAAAATCAGTGAAGTAAAAGGTATTTTCGGAAATGACAATTTTGAAATAATATCTCTTTATGATCTTGGATATGTACCCGAAATTCCTGAAGACGGTGAAACATATGAAGAAAACGCGCTCATAAAAGCGAAAGCAATTTACGAAATTCATAAAATGCCTGTTATTGCAGATGATTCCGGTTTATCCGTAGAACAACTTGACGGACACCCCGGAGTTTATTCTGCCAGATATGCCGGGGAAGGATGTACTTATGACGATAATAATCACAAAGTACTGAAAGAACTATCAGGCAAAGAACAACCGCATAGAGCAAAATTTATTTGTTGCGCTGTTTATTATGACGGTGTCAATCCGATTTATTCGATTGGAGAATTACACGGGCAAATTATTCATGAATTCAGAGGGAAGAACGGGTTTGGATTTGATCCGATATTTGTACCCGAAGGATTTGAAAATACTTTGGCAGAAATGACATCAGAAGAAAAAAATAAACTAAGTCATCGGGCGAAGGCTTTTTCCGGACTTAAAAATTTGTTGAAAAAATAATTATAAGTCATGCGGGTAAAAAAGCAGAATTATTTTTCAGCTATTACTATTTGTACGATGCCAAAAGTCGAAGAATATTTTTTAATATTTCTGAATCCGACTTGTGACAACAATTCCTGCAGGTTAATTTTTTTATCAAACTCACCCACGGACTCGGGTAAATAATGATAAGCCTCGCGATCTTTTGAAATCATTTTTCCGATGAGGGGTAAAATTTTGTTGAAGTAAAAAAGATAAAATTTTCTTACCAATAAATTTTCCGGTAGTCTGAATTCAAGAATTGTTACTTTCCCAAACGGTTCCAGGACTCTGAAAAATTCTCTGAATGCGTCCTGAATGCTGAAAAAATTTCGCACGCCGAATGCTACTGTTATATTCGTAAAAGCCGATCGTTTAAAGGGCAAATTTTCAGCAACACTTTGTACAACTTTCCCGATACTCCACGGTGCTTTTTTATGAAAATATTCGATCATGTTCCCGGAAAGGTCTGCGCCGATGATTTCTTTAATTCCGGCTTTTTTAGCTGTCAGTGCAAAGTCGCCGGTTCCACAGGCTATATCCAGCAGCTTTGTTTCTTCGTTCATACGGGATAATTTAATTGCTTTGTTTCTCCAGTAAATATCTATCCCGGCGCTGAGAAGATGATTCAGTAAATCATATCTGTAAGAAATTGAATCAAAAATTCTTTTTACTTGTTGTTGTTTTGACATTATTAACCGGTTTGCTTAATCACTTATGAATTACTAATTTTCCTTCAGAATGGTTTTAACTGAGTTAATACATAAATAGTTCACCAATCCTGGGATTAAAGACGAGAGAAATCTATGGAAAAATATCTCAAAGCAATAGAGAATAATATTTGTAAAATGTGTATAGACAGCAATGATGAAGGTAAGTGTGTTCTAAGCATATCTGAAAAATGTGCTGTGGAATTATATTTGCCGCAAATTGTTGAAATAGTTCATGAACTAGGCAATGACGATTACGATATGCATTATAAAAAATTTAAAACTGAAATATGTGTGAATTGTAAAGCCCGTGACGAAAAAGGATTCTGTTACTTAAAAGAAAATTCAAACTGTGCGCTTGATCGGTATTATGCAGTAATAGAAGAAACTATAAAAAAAGTTGATTCAGGCAAACTTTAGTATCGCGGGTAGTCGAAAATATCTTTATTCCGCTTTCTCTGCCACCAGTTAAATAAAGGTTTGCCAAGAAGAAGAGTCAGAACGACAAAAATTAATCCACCAATAACATCAACCACATAATGATACCTGAGATAAACAGTTGAAAAAACAAGCAGCGAACCATTAATATAAAAAAAGTAACGCGTTTTAGTTCTCAGCTTATATGAAAGATACATCACGAGAACCGTCATTTGCGTATGTCCGCTTGGAAACACATCTCGTTGAACAATTTCTGCAGCGTTAGCAGCTCCTGAAGTTATTGATTCGCCGGCATTCACGATGTCTCTTAGATAATTCGTTAAAAATAATCCGGGTAGCTCTTCATTAATTAAAGTAAAATCATGAAGTGTGAAACGGGGACCTATTGCCGGTACAAAAAGGTATCCTATGTAGGAAAGGAAAAATCCGAGTACGATGATAAACGCTTCATATTCCAATTCTTTCAGTCTTCCGTTTAATAAAAGATCAATTGCGAGAATTACAGGCAGAAAAAAGAAAGTACCATAAACTATCTGTAACAATTCTGTTAAGAGCGGGAACGAAATTGAATAAAGAGCCTCAGTAGGATTAACTCCGAATAAAAATCTGTCGATAGCAATTAAAATATAGTCGTAATCGACCTGCCGGATCGGCTGTACAAGAAAATATAATTCTTTGAAAGTTATAAAGATGAGAGGAACCAGGTACCAGTATCGTAGTTGGGAAATAATTACTTTCCCGTTTTTTTCATCAAGCCATGCAAGGGCAAACACGAAAAATATCAAAAGGAAATTTAGCAGAACAAAAGTAAACCACCCTTCAATACGGTAATGAAAAATTACATTTATCACACTAAGCAATAAATAAAAGACTACGACGATTAAATCTATCGGGTTCAGGTTATTTATTAATGATTTGTTTTTAGTCATGCGGAAATGAAAAAGATTGTAATTAATGAGAGATAAATTATTAACCCGAAAATGTCATTCATTGTTGTTACGAAAGGTCCAGTTGCCACGGCAGGATCGACATTAACTTTTTTCAGTATTAATGGCATTGCCGAGCCAACCATTGTTGCAAAAACCATGATAATTATCAGTGAGACAGACAGAATCGCAGAGAACAAAATTCCGCTCTTAAATAGAAAATAAGTACTCAAGAGTAGAATTGTTGAACATGCTATTCCATTAATCAGGGCAACGCCGAATTCTTTCGACAATGTTTTGAAAATACGGTTCATCCAGATGTCGCCGGTGCTCAAACCGCGAACCATTACAATAGCGGCTTGTGTACCTGAACTTCCGCCCATAGCCATAACGACAGGTATAAAAAAACTTGCAATTAATATTTCCTGAATTGATGCCTGGAAAGATGATAGAACGAGTGCGCTGCCTAATTCTCCAATTAAACCCAATACAAGCCAGGGGAGTCGGATCCTGGAAATTCGGAAAACCGAATCGCTGGTTTCCTGTTCGTCGGAAAGACCGGCAATTTTTTGTAAGTCTTCTGAAGCTTCTTCATGAATAACGTCTACGATGTCGTCTATAGTTATTCGTCCCAGCATTCTTTTCTCATTATCAACAACAGGCAAAGAAACCAGATCATATTTTTCCATCATGTTAGCCACATTTTCCTGATCGTCGTCAGCATTTGCATAAATCAAATCCTCTTCCATGATGGAAGTTACATCAGCATCAAGCGGGTGAATCAGAAGAGATTTAATTGCTATTACACCTTTCAGAATCTCGTTTTTATCAAGAACGTATATATAATAAATGTGGTCTATTTCTTCGGAATTTTGCCTTACTACTTCAATCGCATCTTTTACTTTGGCGGTTTCTTCAACATAAACAAAATCGCTGGTCATAATACCGCCGGCTGAATCTTCCGGGTACTTCAGTAATTCTTTTACTTCTTCTGAATCCTCTTTGTCTATATTGTCAAGAACATGCTCGGCTACTTCATCGGGCAAGTCGCTTAAAATATCGGTGGCGTCATCGGTATATAATTCGTCAATAATATCGGTAATTTTTTCGGTATCGATATTTTTAAGAATCTTTTCTCTGAGGTTCTCGTCAAGTTCAGGTAAAACTTCACTTGCGGTTTCAGTGTCAAGTAAACTAAAAGCATAAAATGCTTCTTCAAAGCGGAGGTGATTTATTATTTCGGCAATGTCGGCATAATGCAGATCGGCGAAAATATTAAGAATATTTTCGGCGGATTTCTCATCGATGAGTTCGGAGATATTATCCAGGAGTTCACTGTCTACCTGAAGAATATCTTTTACGGTCTGTATTTCCTTTTTCTCCGACATGTAGCACCTATGATAAGAGCCGCGTAATGAAAAAATAATCGTCGATGTTTAGTTGTTCTGCTCTTTTTGACAGATACGGTTCGATAACCGTAAAATCACGACTCGCTAATATACTATTCTTGAAGGAATTTTTTAAGGTTTTTCTTCTGTTGCCGAATGCTGATTTCACTATTTTGATGAATGAAGCCGGGTCTATATCCTCAGGAAAATTTTTATGAAATTTCAGATGAATTATTGCTGAATCAACTTTAGGTTTTGGGTAAAAAACATTTGGCGAAATTTTAAAACAAAATTCTACTTCCGAAAAAGCTCCTAATATTACACTTAATATTCCATAATCTTTTATCCCGACTTTCGCAGTAATTCGTTTCGCCACTTCATATTGGACCATTAACATTGCATCGGAAAATAAATCTCTGTTCTCAAGCAATTTGAATAATATAGGAGAAGTAATATTATAAGGGATATTTCCAATTACACGATAAGATTGAACTCCCGGAAAAGTTTCCCTTAAATCACATTTCAGAAAGTCTTTATTCAGCAATTTTAGTTCAGGCATCCGTTCTTTTAAGTCTTCAATTACTCTGGTATCGATTTCAATTGCTGTTACTTCACGGTTTTTTTCCAGAAGAGCTTCTGTTAACGAACCTCGTCCCGGTCCTATTTCAATTATTTTTTCATTAGGTTGTGGATTAAATTTATCAACAATTTTTCTGATGATATTTTTATCAACAAGATAATTTTGCCCGAATCTTTTTAAGGGTTTTGGATTCATCAATTTCCGATTTCGTGGAATGTTTTGACTGATAAAATAGTCAAATTTCGAAAGAGATAAATCTCTTTTTATTGAAATGAATTCTAGATAAATTTCATGGCAATTTTGATCAAATTATTTAATGTCCCATCGCGGGAGTGTGAAAATGTTTGAAATTATTTTCCTGATTGTCGTATCACTCTCTTTTTTGCAATTAGTAGTGCTGACTATCGGTGCAAATAAAAAATATAAAAAACTAGGCGAAGAAGAACTCCCTTTTGTAAGTGTTGTTGTTGCCGCGCGTAATGAAGAAAGTAATATTCTGCGTTGCATGGAAGCACTTGATAAATCTTTATACGTGGAGAATAAGCTTGAAATAATTATTGTGAACGACAGGTCGACTGATTCAACAGGCAGAATTATTGAGGAATTTATAAAAGATAAACCGAAATTTCGAACGCTCATTCCTGAAGAAGGCAAAGGTAGTTTGACGGGTAAGGCGAATGCTATTCATCAAGGCATTCTTGTTGCAAAAGGTGAAGTAATATTATCAACAGATGCCGACTGCGCCGTTTCGCAAACATGGATTAAGACTACTGCCTCATATTTTACGAAAGATGTTTCTTTTGTCGGTGGTTATACTGCTCAGGAAGGTGATCATCCCTTTTTTGCTATGCAGTCGATAGATTTTTTATATCTCCTTACAGTTGCCGGCGGAGCAATGAATTTGGGAAAACCTCTTAGCTGTATTGGTAATAATATGGCTTACCGAAAGGATCTATATTGGAAAACCGGAGGATTCGAAAAAATTCCTTTTACAGTTACTGAAGATTTTCAGTTATTGATGGCTCTGCATGGGTTGAAAGATTATAAAACAATTTATCCGATTGATGAAAACAGCCTTGTTGTTTCATCCCCGTGCAGAAATTTATCGGAGCTTTTTCATCAGAAAAAGAGATGGGGAGTGGGCGGACTGGAGAGTGATATTATCGGTTTCCTTGTAATGGCGATAGGATACCTTGCAAGTCTCGGCGTAATTCTTACTCCTGTGTTTTTTTCGCCTGTTTCTTTTTATCTGGCGCTGTTCAAAATATTTACCGATTTCTTTTTCATTTTACCGGTATATAATAAACTCCGGTTAAAACTGAAGTTCAGAGATTTCCTTGCGTTTGAAATTTATTTTATAATCTATGTTCTTGCTCTACCCTTTATCGTACTTCCAAACAGAAAAGTGAAGTGGAAAGGAAGAGTCTATAATAACTAATCGTATTCTGGGGACTAAATGAAAAAATTTTTTATTGTTATTATCTTTTTATCATCTTTGATTTTTGGTCGGGAAGGAATTGAATCATTTCCCGACAATCTGAATTTTCAACCTTTTGTTGCGAATACATTCGAACCGAAACTTGGTTTTTTATTTCAGACGGGAGGAAACGAGTTACGTCTTGACATCGGCAATTCTATTGATGTTTTCAGATTTCAATCCGACGAACAAACAACATTTGGAATGGGTGCGGACTTATTCACTTATACTTTACTCCGAGGTGAAAAAGATTTTCATTTCCCGGTTGACGCAGTTGATTATTTATTCGGGTTAAATTTTACTTATAAACAAAAAATCGATGAATCTGAAATTGGTGCGAGATTAAGAATCAGCCACATCAGCGCGCATTTTGTCGATGGACATTATGACGGTACAAATTCACAGTGGCGCGATAATCGTTCGCCTAAAGTTTATAGCCGGGAATTTATCGAACTCATTCCTTATTACAGATATTCGAATTTCAGAATTTATGCTGGTCTGGCTTATATTTTTCATGTTGATCCGGCGGAACTCGGGAAAGATTATTATGAACTCGGACTTGAATACATTCATCCTGAAAAAATTCTGAACACAGCATCCATCTATGCCGGATATGATTTGAGGATAACAAATCTTGATGAATATAAAACTAATAGTAATTTTTGTCTCGGAATAAAATTCGGGAAACCGGAAGGGAAAGGAGTTAGTCTGTACTATAATTATTTCAACGGGTACAGCATTCACGGCGAATATTACGATGTTAAAAAAGAGTACAGCGCAATCGGATTAAACCTGGACTTATAAAATGCCCGATTATTACTCAGAGCCGACATACACAATAAATCCCCAGCCTGAAGGGAAGAAACCAAAAAATAAGTACTTTATTCATTTGGTACTTTTCCTGATTACTTTTATCACAACATTAATTGCAGGAATGGAATGGACGACAGGTTCGCTTGGACCTTATGATTTCAATACTCTTGGTAAAGGTTTGCCTTACGCGTTATCAATGTTGTTTATTCTGGCCACTCATGAGTTCGGTCATTATTTTGCTTCACGTTTTCATGGTGTTGACGCTACACTCCCATATTTTATACCCTTTCCGCCGATACCGGGATTTTTTCATTTCGGTACGATGGGCGCCGTAATTAAAACGCGCTCGCGGATTCCCGATAACAAAGCAATGTTTGACATTGGTGTTGCCGGTCCGATTTCAGGCTTCATCGCCTGCCTGATAATATTAATTTACGGATTCACACATTTGCCAGGTATTGAATATCTACAGGAAATTCACCCGGATTATTTATCTCCGGAATATGGTAAAGGTGCAATGGGACTTGAATTCGGCGATACATTATTATTCATGGCTCTGCGTGAGTTATTTACGCAGCCGGGTCAGTTCGTTCCTCCGATGTCGGAAATTTATCATTACCCGTTTTTATGCGTCGGTTGGTTCGGACTATTCATAACGGCAATGAACATGATTCCTGTCGGGCAATTGGATGGCGGACATATTGTTTATAGTATGTTCGGATCAAGGAAACATGAAATTGTTGCTTCCATTTCGATGGTAGTATTAATTTTTCTGGGTGTTGCCGGAGTGGTTGAATACATACTTGAAATCGGGTTTACAGTTGGATGGACAGGATGGTTATTCTGGGCTATTGTTTTATACTTTGTTATTAAGGTTAAACATCCACCCGTTTTCATTCAAAGAAAACTTGGAAAAGTAAGAATGACTTTGGGTTAGATGAAAATATTTGTTTGTTTGAAATACTACCAAACATTTTATCTTTTTCACCGACTCCGTTTATTTTGTCTTTTTAGGATAATTATTTATCCGACCTAATTTAGGTCTTGACTTTTTTGTAAAGAGTTAATTAAATTTGTCCCCAACAAGTTGAGGAAAATTTTTATAGAGATTATTTGCTACTGTTTTGATTCAAGGAATGTGAATTAATATTAACAAAAGGTAGACAAATGATTTTTCTCTTTAAAAATTTTCCTTTTTTTATTTCAGACGAAAATTCGTACTACCAGCTAAATAACATATCTCAAATTTATTTCGAAGAAAAAAAATGATAAGATCAAATCGAAGCAGTTTGATTTTTGTTTTGCCTGTAACGGTTTTTATTTTTTTCTGGGGATGTGATAAAATCCCAGGCGAAATTATTGAAACCAGAGACGCTGACGAATCAATTGTCAGCATTAATGCTCCGTCATTAATTCAATTTACGGATGAAGATTCTACATTCATAACAACCATTGAGTTGAGAGAAACTTCATACATTGACTCAATGAACGTCGTGATTCTCAATAGTCGTGGTGAAAATGAACTGGGCAGGTCGTTTCGTTTTAGCGATAGCGGTGATCCGGCATTTGGCGATACGCTGGCTGGTGACGGAATCTATTCCGCCAAACCATACATGATTTCAGCCATGGCAAACGGGAATTATATTCTTGAATATCGAAAATCAACGGCTGATGTTGTGAATAAAAGAATTGCCCAGGTTACGGTTGAATTAGATAACCGGAAGCAGAATTACCCACCGGTAATTTCCAACCTTGTGATGCCTGAGACTATTAATCGTGATGTTAATTTTGTTATTAAACTATCAGTTTCTGATCCTAACGGATTAGCAAACTTGTCTATGGTTGCTTTTAAACTTACACGCCCCGATGGTACGCAATCAATAGACGGAAATTCCGAATATTGGTTCTTGGTTGATAATGGTGACATTTCAATCTGGGGAGATGAAATTAGGAATGATGGTATTTTTTCTCGGAAAAGTATTTTCCCGCAGAGTTTGCAAACAGGCACCTGGACTTTTGAATTCAGAGCAGTCGACAAAGCAAATGCAGTTAGTAATATTATAACACATTACATGGTGGTTGAATAATGAAAAAAATAATTGTTATTCTCGCGTTTATTTATATAAATATGGCGGCTCAATCAGTACCTCTTAATTTTCAACTTGGGAAAATCAGTTCGGATGGATTTGCGTCACATCAACCGGGCAGTAATACGATTGAAGATATAGCAATCTCCGGCGATACAATTATTCTCGCAACTCCAAGAAGTGTGAGCATTTCTATTGATAACGGAGTTACATGGAAAAACTGTGAAGAGTATGAGAAATTTGATGATAATCGTGTTTCAAGAGTTGGATTGAAAAATGGTGTAATCTGGGCGGGACTTTGGTATAACAAAGAAACATCCGCCGGATTAGTACCTGCCGGGGGTGGAATAATTTATAGCGCGGATTTAGGTGATTCCTGGACCTTCATTGACCAGCCGGTTGATGAGCAAGGAGATAGTTTGATTCAGTTTGGACGAAATACGCTGCGAATTCTACCGGTTACGATTACTGAACAGAATATGATTTATGATATTGATTTTACATCGGATGCGGTATGGATAGCAAGCTGGAGCAGTGGAATAAGAAAATCAACAGACATGGGACAAACATGGCAGCGAGTAGTTTTGCCTCCTGATGAACTCAACGAAATTCATCCTGATAGTGTTCATAATTTTGATGTCTCTCCCGTTGAAAGAACTAATTATTCAGGAAGCCTTAATCACATGGGAAGATCAATCCTCGTGATTAATGATGATATAATATTGTGCGGAACGGCAGGCGGAATAAACAAATCTACTGACGGAGGAATAAGCTGGAAAAAATCTAATCACACAAATCAAATTTCTCCGATATCAGGGAATTATATCTGGAGAATCAAATATGATCCTTTTGATAATTCAATCTGGGCGGTAACATGGAGGGCTGAAGACCAAAATGAATTTAATGCAATCAGCAGATCAACCGATATGGGTGAAACATGGACTACTTTTCTTCCGGGTGTTAAAACTCACGATATCGCCTTCCGTCATTTTTCGGGAAATTCTTCGAGTGATATTATTGCAGTCGGAGAGGAGGGAATTTTCCGTTCGTCAGATGAAGGAATCAACTGGTTGTCATCACCTGAAGTATTTGACATCCATAAACAAATTAAAATTAACGACAAAGAATCGCATGCTATAGTGACACGAAATTACGATAACGGTGACGGGGATATTTTTATCGGATCCGCGGGGGGTGGGTTAATAAAAATGACTGAGTCAAATCAACCCTGGGATGGTAACTGGGAAATCTTTTTCTTAAGTGGCGAGGATGTTTTTGCTGAAAACAAATCTTTTGTTTTTCCGAATCCATTCTCTCCATTCCAGGAAAAACTTACTTTCAAATATTCACTTCATGAACCAACTGACGTTACTATAAGAATATTTGATTTCGGGATGAACCTTGTAAAAACACTTATTCAAAACGCTCCGCGTACAGCAAGTGAAGAAGTATTTGAAATGTGGGACGGGCGTCATGAAAGAGGTGATTATGTTTCGAATGGAGTATATTTCTACAGAATTGACGCGGGTTCAGACGAACCGTTATTTGGAAAAATTTTAGTAATTAAGTAGACGAGGGTTACTTGAAAAAATTATTTTTTATCTCATTCATTTTTATAACTGTTCTTCAGGCTCAGCCTGAAACAAGTAAAATCAGCGGTTTGCCGGGCTCTTTCAGCAGAATGGGATTCGGTGCGAGAGGAATGGGAATGGCAAACGTGATGGCGGGTATTTTAGAAGGCAATCTATCAGCTTATTACAATCCGGCATTAAGCGCTTTTCAGGAAAAAAATTCCTTTCATACTTCATATTCATTTTTGTCACTCGATCGTTCGCTGAACTTTTTAAATTTCACAAAGAGTTTTCATTTCGGTGAAAAAGATGAAAACGGTTTTCAAAGAGGCGCGGGAATTAGTGTGGGTATAATTAATAGCGGTGTGAGTGGAATAGAACATCGTAATTCCAGCGGAGTAAAACTTGATGAAGTTTCAACTTCGGAAAACCAGTTCTTTTTCGGGCTATCAAACAGGTTCTCGCGCAAACTGGCAATCGGCGTAAATTTTAAGTTCTACTATTATAGTTTATGGGAAGAAGTATCGTCAACAGGATTGGGATTTGATATCGGAGCTCTCTATTCAGTCGATAAAAATTTCAATATCTCATTGGTTATTTCTGATATCAACACTAAATATAAATGGGATACATCGGAAGTATACGGCAGCGAAGGACGGAACTCGACTGAAAAATTTCCCCTGGTTAAAAAACTCGGTCTATCATACACTTCTGATGATAAAAAAATAAACGCCGCGGCTGAGTTTGAAAGCAGTAATGCTGAAACCAATTTCTTGAGAGTTGGAGCCGAATACAATATATTTCAAACGTTGTTTATCCGTGGTGGTGTAGACAGAATGAGTCTCGGCGAAACAGAATTCCCGGTCAGACCTTCATTAGGATTTTCTTACATCTTCCAGCGGAATTCATTTGATCTGAGTGTTGATTATGCTTTCGTAGTTGAACCATATTCATCGCACGATCAGCATATTGTGGGAATTAACTTTTTATTTTAGGTGAATTTTGAAAAAAATTATTTTGATGCTTTTAATAATTGCGCCTTTTTCGATTCAGGCGCAGAATCCTGAAAAATCAGGAATGACTTTTCTTAAAGTTGGTTATGGTGCGCGGAATATCGCCCTGGGTGATTTGGGATTTGTTGTCGCTGACGGTGCGACCGGTGCATTTTATAATCCCGCTTTACTCGAAACTAATTCTTATCAGGCTTCATTTACACACAGCAGTTATTTGCAGGATGTCAGCAGCGATATTTTCAGCGCTACTTTCACTTTGTTTAATCTTCCTTTTTTTGTCGGGGTAAATACTACTTCAATTAAAGACATAGAAATCAGGACTCAACCCGGCGAGAAAGAAGGAACGTTTAATGCTAATTATTTCAGCGGGAATTTATCAACGGCAATATGTATAACAGAAGAATTGAAAGTGGGTCTCACGGGGAAATATTTGTTTGAAAATCTTTATTCAGACGAAGCAGCCGGATTAGGTATTGATTTGGGAGTAAGTTACACGGGTCTGTTTGAAAATCTCCATCTCGCTGCGGCTGTAAATAATATCGGTTCCATGAAAGAATTAAGAAACGAGGAAACAAAATTACCAACAAGCGCTGCTATCGGCGCTTCTTATGATCTGAACCTTACTGAGTCATCGTTTGGCTTCGTTTTCGCGGCAGGATATAAAAGATATTTTTCGGCTGAGTCAAATCATATTCAGTCAGGGATTGAAGTAAATTATGACAAACTTATCTCGGCTCGTTTGGGTTACATCTCAGGTTATGAAACAAAAGATTTATCCTACGGACTGGGAATTTGCTGGGGAAGTTTTGAATTTGATTATGCATTAGTGCCTAATGATTTCGGATTAGGTAACTCAGGATATCTGACAATTATTTATACGTTTTAGGTTTAACTCCATATAGAACCAGAGAATAAATTGAATTTTGGCTCAGGATTTTTAGAATCAAAAAACAAAGACACATTCCTAATGCTGCTGATTCTTTCAGCAGCTTTTATTCTCAGAGTGTTTTTTTTCAACGGGTTGGTTTTTTCAGATGACTCTTATTATAACCGATTAGCCTCTTTACTGCTTACCGAAAATTTCACGGATAATTATCTCGGCTATCCAATCTTTTTGCTGAGAATCGGTGAGACATTCATTACTTCATTATTCTTTTTTGTTCTCGGTGAGAATGAAATAAGCTCAGTGATATTCCCGTTCATACTTTCACTTTCCGGTATTTATCTTGTCTATAAATTTTGTCTTCTTTATTTCCGGGAAAGCAGGGTGGCTTTTGTGGCGGCTTTTTTATGGGCATTTTTCCCTGTCGATATAATTTTCGCGTCAATCAATTTCACGGATTTACAATGCGCTTTTTTTATCAATCTGGGCTTGTATTTTCTTTACAAAAGTTATGTAACTGACAAAACTATCCTGTCGGTTTTAGCGGGGGCATTTTTCAGCGTAAGTTTTTTATTCAAAGAAAATTTCGTTTTTGTTTTTTTGCTTCTTGTTGTTCTTTTGGGATATCTGGTTTTTGCAACCCGTAAAATCAATCGGCATATTACAATCAGCCTACTTGTGTTTACCGGCTTTTTAATTCTCGAGAGCATAATTTATTATTTTATCCGGGGGAATCTCGGTCACCGCCTGACAATACTTCATCAAAATTATATTTATTGTTATTATGATTTTTTTCCTTACACACTTTTAGGTACGGAATATTCTTCGCGGCAATATTTTTCAGCACTACTAAAACAAGTGTTTATCCTCAACCCGCGTTATCTCTTTTTAAGAAGATATTATTTAGCAGTACCTTTTGTTGCCGTGCTTAACAGCATCATCCTCATTAAGCAAAGAAAGGATAAGTTACTTGTTTACTGGGGATTGGGAATCATAATTCTGCTTATGATTATGACAACATCATTTTCGGATTACAAACCTTTTGACCTGCGGCGAAGCTGGTATATTTACATTGCGCTTCTGCCCCTGATAATGTTAGCCGCCGGATTTATTGCGCGGTTTAGAAAAAGTATTCTCACTCTCATTTTAATATTGTATTCAATAGCCGGTATTTACATGAGCAGGGAACATCAAAAGTTTTTTGATGTTGACAATCTGAATGAGTTTAAAAAGTATGTTAAAAGCCAAAGAAGCGTTTTGATTTATACGGATCATCATACAAAATATGGTCTTGATACAATCAGAGGAAATAAATCAAAACAGAATACACTGGTTGTGCCGGGGCATTTTTTTAGTATGAGAAAAATTTCCTGCGGCGCGCTCGTAGTTGTTAATAAACCGGTAATAGATGAACTGAAAAAGCAAGGTTATCATTATGTAAGTTTAGAAAAAATTAGCAAAACGGATTTCGAATTATTAAAACAATTTGGAAAATTCTTTATTTACAGAAAGAATTAGTAAATTTATTTTTCAATTTAATCATGATGTGAGTTACTTTTATGGAAGTTATTAAGTACACACCCGAATGGAAAGAGAAGTGGGATCAGTTTGTTCTTGAATCCAACAACGGAACTATGTTCCACATGCAGAAATTTTTCGACTATCACCAACCAGGTAAATTTAAGTTCGATCATTTGATTTTTCTCGACAAGGGAAATATTGTCGGACTTATACCAGGGACGATAAAAGATGATACTTATGAATCGCCTGTTGGCGCAAGTTACGGTTCAATTGTAACGAAAGATGTGAAATTTGACAGGGCTATGGAGTTGGTATCAACGCTTCTTGACTACGCGAAAAAAAACAGCTTGAAAGAAATAATGCTGACTGCTGTTCCAATGGTTTACGAGGAACATCCGAATCAGAATCTTGATTTTGCTATGCTGTGGCAGGGGTTTTCGTATAAGCTGCATTATATTTCCAGCGCGATAAAACTTTTCCCGGATCAGGATATCATTTCGCGTTTCGCTCCGACTGTTAGAAGAAATATCAGAATGACTTTTAAGAATCCTGATATCAGAGTTGAGATAAACGAAAGGTATGATGAATTCTATCCGATACTTTTGGAGAACAAATCGCGGCATAATGTTAAACCGACTCATTCTTATGAAGACTTACTAAAGCTCAATGAACTTCTTCCGGGTTATCTTAAACTTTTTATGATTTATTATAAAGATAAGCCGATAGGCGGTTCGAGCATGTTTTATCCCAACAAAACTGTTGCACTCTGTTTTTATAATATGCTTTTGTATGATTATGCTGAACTAAAACCTATTCAGCGGATTATGTATGAGGTTGTTAAAGATGCGACTGAAAAAGGTTATCAATACGTAGACATTGGAGTTTCGCAGGATACAAAAGCCGAAAACCCAATGACGCCAAGTATGAGTCTGATTGAGTTCAAGGAAAAATTCGACGCAAAAACAATCATGCGGAATACGCTGTATATCAAATTATAAATCATTGACAGCATGAAAAAAAAGTCTGTAACTATTTGTT
Organism: uncultured Melioribacteraceae bacterium; assembly: GCA_964516545.1. Classification (GTDB taxonomy): domain Bacteria; phylum Bacteroidota; class Ignavibacteria; order Ignavibacteriales; family Melioribacteraceae; genus JAHISV01. The sequence continues at coordinate 1,541 of CAZEXO010000022.1, read as the reverse complement.
TTCTCGGCAATCCGTATTTTGATACGCGTGTAAATAACCTCGGTAATTCTCTTGAGAATGCCGGTTATGAAGTAAACATAATCGGCTTTGACTGGCGTAATCCTGAATTTATTCCTGAGTATGGAAAAACGACGATTTATAAAATACACAAGGGAAAATTTTCACTTTTCTTTTATCTTCATTATGCATTTCTCTTAAAATGGAAATTACTTAGGAGTAAGTCAGAAATATTCTTCGCTGAAGATATTTACACATTACCGTTTGTTTATTTTTTCGCGAAACTTAAACGGGCAAAAGTGATTTACAACAGCCGTGAACTTTTCGGGTATTTAGCCGGGCTTCGAAATAAAAAATTCGTGCAAAGACTCATCGCGAAAATTGAAAGTATATTTATTACAAAAGTCGATCTTGTTCTTACAACAGGTGAAATGGATACTGAATTTATTAAGAAACAATACAACATCGAAAATGTAATCACGATAAGAAATTTGCCTCTTCTAAAAACCGCTGAAAATAAAATCGATTATCGGAAAATGTTTAACCTGGATGAAAAGGTGAAAATTCTTTTTTACCAGGGAGTTTTGTTTGAGGGGCGCGGACTTGAAATAATTATTAAGTCTTTACAGGAATTGCCGGACTGTGTTTTTGTTTTATGCGGTTCAGGTGAGCAAAAACAAAAATTTATTGATTGCGCAGAAAAATATAAAGTTTCGAAACAAGTTATTTTTCTCGGCGTAATTAATCAGAACGAGTTGATCAATTATACAGCAGGCGCTGATCTTGGTTTATCATTAATCGAAAACCTGAGTGTAAGCTACTATCATGCGCTTCCTAATAAACTCTTTGAGTATGTTATGGCTTCAGTTCCCGCGCTCGTGTCGGATTTGCCGCAAATGAAAAATATTGTAGAAAAATATCAGGTAGGGAAAGTAGTTGATATTGAAAATGGGAAGCTGCCCGTAAACGCTATTAGAGAAATTTTGGAAAATAAAACGATACTTTCGGAACTGAAGCTAAATTGCCAGAAAGCCAGACTTGAATTAAACTGGGAAAAAGAATTTGAGATTCTTGAAAAGTATCTAAATGAGTTTTGAGCAGAGAATGAAAAATAAACAAAGACGAATATTAGTTGCCCGACCGGACAGACTTGGCGATGTAATCCTTTCAACTTCCATACCACGGGAAATTAAAAAAAAATATCCCGACGCCTTGGTAGCGGTACTCGTCAGAGAATACACGAAAGCCGTGTATGAAAACAATCCTCATGTCGACATTATACTCACAGATGATTTCGATGAAAGCGCGCGAAGAAAATCTTTTTGGAAGAAAGTGAAAGAAATTAAAAAGTATAAATTTTCCGATGCATTAATGTTGCTTCCGACGGAAAGGCATAACTGGATGTTTTTCTGGGCGGGGATTCCAAATAGAATTGGAGTAGGCACGAAACTTTATCAGGTAATAACATTCACAAAAAGTGTATCACGTAAAAAGTATATACCGCTGAGACATGAAGCAGATTATTGTATGGACCTGGCGAGAAA
>CAZEXO010000021.1:26883-30149 GCA_964516545.1 uncultured Melioribacteraceae bacterium | reverse complement strand
ATGATGCAAACCGAAACTCCGATACAGGAAGGCCGGTTCGAGGAATACGTAGTAAAAAAGAACGACACTCTGCAGAAGATATCAAAACAATTCTATGGCACGACCAAGAATTGTTTTGATAATATCAAATTCATCTTTCTCAACATGTCCGGCTTCAGTGCTCTCCGAAAGAATTATCTGAAATTCATCTTTATCAAAAAAATCGGTTTCTTCAGTCTTCCCGCCCTTATCATTTCTAACAATCACGTTTGATATTGATGAGGTTAACAGCACAAGAGGATAAATTACGAAAGTAACAACTCTGAGTGGCACTGAAGATAATAAGATGAAATAATCAGCATACTCTCTTCCCAAATATTTCGGCAACAATTCGCCGAATAAAAGTAGTAATGTGGCTGTAATTAATAATATTTCCACATCACTCATGGAAAAAATATTTACGAGGAAATAAGTAAATAGTGAAGAAAAGGCAATATTTACAATATTGTTTGATATTAAAATCGTTGAGAAAAAAATGTTGGGATTATTGATATAATAGAAAGCATTTTGCGCCGCGAGATTATTTTTTCTGGAACGCAGTTCAATTTTTATTTTACTGGCGATCACATAAGCGAATTCCGACGACGAAAAAAAAGCGCTCAATAATAATAAAAGTAATAATCCGATTATCTCAAATGTCATGCGTACTTGCTACCTCAATAATTTCAAAAAATTCTGACATCATAATCAGGTTCTCAAATATATACTATAAAGAATATGCTTAATGTATATAAAACCAAGTTAATTAGCATAGGTACATCCATGAAAATTTCCTTAGTTGGGTCCTCGCCCTTGTTTCTGTATAATACGAGAAACATATACCTGAAAATTCCGTAAATCACAAAGAGTGTTGTGTAAATTAAAAAATCACTGCCAAAATATTCCACAGTGTGAGAAGATACAGTATAAAGTGCATAACAAATTATTACACCGCCGGCAGTTATAGTTGAAATTTGATCAATGAAGTTGTTGGAATAATAAAGCAAAACTTTCCTGGTCTCACGGTTTTCCGTTGATATATTTAATTCGGAACGGCGTTTCATCACGGCAAGAAAAAGTGAGAGGAACAATGTTGTTAGTATCAGCCAATCTGATATCAAAACACTAATAGCGATTGCACCGCCAATTACCCTCAGAATAAATCCTCCGGCAATAGAGAAAATATCAAGAAGAACAATATTTTTTAGTTTTATGGAATACAGAAAATTTAACAACAAGAATAAAAAAATGATGATCGAAAAATCTGAGGGAAGAGATTGAACTACGATTAACAGAATAATAAAAAAAACAGCAATAACAGAATATGCTTTCCGTAGACTTATTCTTCCGGCAGCCAGCGGTCTGTTTCTTTTTTGAGGATGATTTTTATCCGATTCGATGTCACAAATATCATTAAAAATGTAGATAATACTTGAAGCCGCGGAGAAAGCAAAAAACGCAAAAATTGCCAGGATAAAATTATCGGCTATCATTAATGTCTTTGAAAATACCAGCGGTACAAAAATGAAAGTATTTTTAATCCAGTTGGATATTCTTATGAGCGAAAAATATTTTTGCATTTATCCGGCAATCAGAAAATTATAAATCAGTTTTTCTATGACTTTTATGAACTAAATAAAAAACTTCCATAAAAATGTTTATCAAGTATATCAGGAAGTACGACCAAACCGTCGGTCAAATTCTTCTAAGGGAATCTTAATGACAATCGGACGACCGTGAGGACAAACATAAGGCATTGAAGTTGCAAAAAGCTGATCAACCAAAATCCTCATCTCCTTTTCAGATAATCTGTCGCCCGCTTTAATTGCCGCTTTGCAAGAAAAAGATTTTGCAATGTTATCGCGGATTTCAAGATTTTTTTCTCTTTCGTTTATTCTGTATTCATTAATGATTTCTTTCAGAGTATTGATTTCCGACCCGATTTTCACATCACCCGGCACACCTATTATTGAGACAGTGTTTTTACTGAAAAACTTCATTTCAAAACCAAGTTTGTAGAGATATGGTTCTAATTCTTTGGTGAGTTCGTAATCAGCCGGGTCAAGCTGAACAGACTGAGGAAAAAGTAATTGCTGAGCGAAAGGCAGATTAGCATTCATTGACTGCAAAGCTTTTTCATACAAAATTCGTTCATGTGCAACATGCGCGTCAACAATCAAAAGTCCGCTTTTAATTTGAGAAAGAATATATTTATTGTGAAGCGCCACTATGAATGTTGATCCTGATTCCGAATCAGCCGGAATTGAAGGAGCAGAATGTTCAAACTCGCTTGTCACCACTTTTTCAGAATTCTGTGTTTCATCGGATTGGGAAATTGACTCAGCTACATCCCGGCGTATTGAGCTGAACAGAAGATCAATTTCATCTTCGGAAAAAATTTCCCTATCCCTTCTCTTCTGAGAATTCGCAGAAAACGCCGGGCGATCGGAAAAATCATTTTTCTCTGTTCGTTTGGGATCTGAAAAAACTAATTTATCTCCGGATTCTGTAGTTTTATCCCTGAACGAAAGATTAGGAACCAGATCATAGCTTCCCAATGATTTTTTTATAACTGCCTGAATGAAGGTGTAAATATCCTTTTCATCGTCAAATTTTACTTCTAATTTTTGCGGATGAACGTTGATATCTATCTTTCGGGGATCAATCAATAAATTAAGAACAAAAAACGGATAATCACCTTTATCAAGAATATTCTCATAAGCTGAATAAACAGCATGACTGGCTACTTTACTTAATACGAATCTGCTATTAATAAAGAAGTACTGCTCCCCTCTTGTTTTTGCCATAAAGTTTGGTTTAGCAGTAAATCCTACCAGACTAATGTATTCAGTTTCTTCCCTGACTTCAATAACAGCATCCAGAATATTGTCTGCGAATATTTCTTTCATCCTGTTGTAATTTGAACCCATCTTAAAGTCGAACAATAAATCGTCGTCATTGAACAACCGGAAATGAATTTCAGGGTGACAAATAGAGATTCTTTTAAATGTCTCCAGAATATGTTTTAATTCTGTTGAATTACTTTTCAGAAAATTCCTGCGCGCCGGTGTGTTATGGAATATATTTCTGATGGATATTGAAGTGCCCTTGGGAAATGCTCCTTTCTCGTGAATTATTTTTCCGTCGATCTCTATTTTCACAAGAGTTCCAATTTCCTCATCTTCCATTCTCGTTCTTATCTCAGTTAAACTGACGGAAGCGATAGAACTCAGCGCCTCACCTCTGAA
>CAZEXO010000021.1:23432-26873 GCA_964516545.1 uncultured Melioribacteraceae bacterium | reverse complement strand
GATGTTATCCAGATCTTCAAATTCTTTTATTTTACTTGTGGAATGTCGCTCTAGACACAAAAGCGCGTCTGATTCGTTCATTCCTTCGCCGTCGTCAACAACCTGAATTAATGCTTTTCCCGCCCGTTTTATGTATAGGTCAATATTTTTCGCACCGGCATCGAGAGAATTTTCCATTAATTCTTTCACAACAGACGCGGGTCTTTGAACCACTTCACCTGCGGCAATTTTATTGGCAATATTACCGGGTAATAAAATAATTTTATTTTTCATATTAGAACTTTTGTCAGAATCATCGTTTAGGGATTGAAAGATACGAAAAGTTAATTCCTTTTTCTCACGTAGGTAACAATTTTAAAATTATGATATTTCACCTCATCTGCTTGCCGCCAGAGTTCTTCTTTTATTTCTGGAAAATAAGTATCGCCTTCTATAATAATATCAATGAATGAAATAATCATCTTATCGACAATTGGAAGTACCTGATTAAATATCTGTCCGCCCCCGATAAAAAAAAATTTTTCTTGATTTCTATTTTTACAAAATGTGATGGCTTCTTCAATCGAATTTAAGACAGTAATATTTTTATTCTTTTCATCAAAATCCTCATCGCGACTGAGAACAATATTTGTTCGATTCGGCAGAGGTTCTTTCAAAGATTGGAATGTTTTTCTTCCCATAATAACAGAAAATCCGGTCGTGGTCTTTCTGAAATGTTCAAGTTCTTCCGGCAGGCGCCAGGGCATTTCACCTTTTAGCCCGATAACGTTATTTCGGGAAATTGCCGAAATTAGAATTAATTCTATGATCTACACTCCTTAAGATGATGTTATAATTCAATTTTTCCCCTTGCTGAAGATACGCAATAAAAGTTGTGTCGGAAAATTCAAGAGAGCCTTCTAGTTCGATTGAGTAAATTCCAGGATTTAACCCAACCAGACTATCAGGAGTAATTTTGTGTTTGTAGAATCCATTAAGATAAATTCTTGCTCCCTCGGGTACAGAACTTATCATAATGCTTCCGGAATTCAACACAGGTTCGGTTACTTCAATTTTGTCTTCTCTGCATGCATAAGCGCAAATAAGAAAAAATATCAGAATGCATATATTCCTTTCTTTCAGCATTCCACCCCCAATTGTTCCTCTCTTAATACGGAATTTGCCCTCTTTTATCAATCCCAAAAAATGCCGCTTTGTTAAAAGATAACAAAATAACCGCCTTACCAGGGAATAATAATCTTCAGGGATTTTAATTTTTCTTCAAATTCGATCCGCTCACGATTTTTTTTCAGATTTCCATTTTTATCTTTATCCATCCAACCCAAAGATTCAGCACGTTTAATTGCTTCAACATTTTTGGAATTAGCGATCATCCCCAGTAAATCCTGTTCAAAGGATGAAAACGAAGTCGAATGCAGAATGTAATCATTAAATGCTTCATAAGTTATCGGGCACCAAATTTTTAACACCTGGTCACACAGCACGCGAGCGTATTCACGTATTTCATACTGAGCATGAAGATCAATGCGTAACTTAAGAAAGTGTAACAGGTTATGCAGGTCTATCTTCCAATAAGCTTCCGTGTAAGTGGAAAGGGGTAAGTCCTTTCTTGCCTGCTCTCTTGCCATCCCTTTTTCGATTCTTTTTTCGTATAACAAACGAGCATTGTTCTGAAAATCCGATTCTTCCCGGCTCAACTCTTCTCCGGTTTCCAAATCAAAGTAACCTTCACTCCCCTGTTTATTGTCGGAAGATTGTAATCTCCACTCATCCGGTGCGGTTTTACTTGCTGAATCGATTGCCAGAGAATACCTTGTTGAGTATTCGTTGATGCTAGCCATTCTATGTCTGATCCATTGACGCCAGGTATCCATTGACACTCGGACATGTACTTTTAATTCGCACATTTCAAAGGGACTTGTGTGTTTATTTCGGAGCAGGTAGCGAATTAATCCCCTGTCCTCAGATACTTTTTTTGTCCCCTGACCATAAGAAACCCGGGCTGCCTGTACAATTGACTCATCAGAGCCCATGTAATCAATCACTCTGATAAAACCATCATCAAGCACTTTTAAAGGTTTACCTAAAATTTCATTCAAACCTTCTACTGCAACACGTTGTATCTTTTCAAATTTTTCTGTCATCTATTTTTCCTTTCTTTTGCTCACGTAGCTGGTGAAAAATATTCCTCAATAATTTCTGTGGTTAATTTAACCAGCGCTAAATTAACATTTTCAATTGATTCTTTGGTAGAAGAAAAATATTTCATGGTTTCGAATACTTTTATTTTCGGTACAATAAATGTTTTTTCAAGATCACATTTTCCACAAATTATCGCAACTGAGTCTGCGTTTTTTCCAAAATGATCCAGAATTATTTTCGGAGCTTTATTTAACATGGATTGAGAATCAAATACTCCTTCACCTGTTATTACAAGATCATATTGATTCCCGATAAATTCTTTAAAAATATATTTCTCCAGGAATTCTGATGCCGGAATTATTTCCGCGTCGCAAAACATCTGTAATCCGGCAGCTAATCCTCCGCCGGCTCCTGAAAGTTTATCAAAATTAATAATTTTGTTTTTCAGTTTAGACAAGATATGCAAAAAGCCATTCTCAAGAAAATCAATGTCATCGTTTGAAGCTCCTTTCTGTTTTCCAAAAATTCTTGTAGCCCCCTTCTCTCCTGTCAGAGGATTCAAAACATCTACAACACACTTGATGAGGAATGAAAAATCATATTTGCGAAAATCGATCCGGAATACTTGTGAATAATTCACGGGAATTATTTTTATGTTTTCTCCTAAACTATTCTGAATACTGAGACCAAATTGACCTGCCATCCCCATCCCGAGATCATTCGTTCCTGTTCCGCCTATCCCAATTATTACCTCATTGAGAGGAAGGTTATTCTGCCTGTTAAATTCATCAAGAGACTTTAGTAATTCTCCCATTCCAATTGATGAAAGTTTTTTTATGTCTCTCATTTTATCAGGAATGGTTAAAAGACCGAGTACTTTTGCCGATTCAATATAAGCGGTTTTTCTTTCGTAATTAATTCCAACTTCAGTTGAAAATTCTTCCAGCCCGGTAGGTGAAGAAATTTTAAAAATAATTTTTTCTGTCTGGAAATAATACCTACAGATTTCCAGAAATCCGTCTCCGCCATCAGAGACAGGTAAAACATCTATAATTAATTCTTCATTTGTCTTTGGATGTAAAATGGAGTGAAATGTATCTGAGATTATACGTGCTATTTCTACGGAATTTGCGCACCCTTTAAATGAGTTGGGCGCTATTAAAATTCTGTACATTCTATTCAGTTATTCTCCCCGAGTACTTCATGAAAGGCATTTTCTAAATTTTGCCGGGTTATTAACAAATCCTGTGATATGACTTTCACATCACCAAGAACCGGCATAAAATTAGTATCACCCGA
>CAZEXO010000021.1:19038-23422 GCA_964516545.1 uncultured Melioribacteraceae bacterium | reverse complement strand
CCATCTCGGCACAAGATGAAAATGAAGATGATCATCAATCCCGGCTCCGGCAGCTTTTCCGAGGTTCGCGCCGAAATTGAATCCATGCGGCTTCATAACCAAATTAAGAGCTTTTATTGAACATTGAACCACCTTCATCATCTCGCTCATTTCTTCAGTTGTCAAATCAATAAAGTTCGATAAATGCCTGTAAGGTACGATCAAAAGGTGCCCACTGTTGTAAGGGAAAAGATTCATTATCACAAAACATTTTTCACCTCTATAGACAATTAAATTTTTGGTATCGGAATTTTGATTAACAGCGGCTTTACAAAAAATGCAGGAATTATTTTCTTTTTCATCCTTAAATGAATCAATGTACTGCGAGCGCCATGGCGACCAAAATTTTTCCATCTGGTACTCCAATAAAAAAAGGCGGAAACTATCTTCCGCCTTCTCAACAAAAAATATTTATTCTTCTTCTTTGGACTTCTGGAACTCCTCGATAACCTTGGTTTCAACATCCTTAGGAACTTCTTCGTAGTGAGAGAATACGAGAGAATGATTTCCGCGTCCCTGCGTAAGACTACGTAAGTGAGTCGAATACTTATAAAGTTCAGCAAGCGGAATAGTTGCTTTAATTATCTGGAAAGGACCTTCGCTGTCCATGCCGGCAATTTTTCCGCGTCTGCTCGAAACATCACCCATAACATCGCCCATGTAATCTTCAGGAACTTTTATCACAACATTATAGATAGGTTCGAGAATAACCGGTTTAGCTTCCATGAATCCTTTTTTGAAAGCTTGTGATGCGGCAATTTTGAAGGAAACTTCATCAGAATCCACAGCATGGAAACTACCGAAATGAAGTGTAACCCGAACATCAATTACTTTTGAACCTGTGCGAATTCCCTTGCCCATTACTTCAAGTAATCCTTTTTCAACAGCCGGGATAAATCTTCCGGGAACTACGCCGCCTACGATGGCGTCGACAAATTCAAATCCCGCACCTCTTTCCATGGGTTCAAGTTTAAGGACAACATGACCATACTGACCTCGTCCACCCGATTGTTTTTTATGTTTGTACTCAGCGTTTTCACAAACGCCTTTTATTGTTTCTCTGTAAGGAATTCTTGGTTCGACTATATCGACATCCACATTATATCTTGTCTTTAATAATTTCACCGCAAGTGAAAGTTGTAATTCGCCTTGACCAGAAATAATTGTTTGTCCTAATTCGGGATCAAATTTAACCGATAAAGTAGGATCCTCTTCGTGAGCTGTATGAAGACCAGATGAAATTTTATCTTCGTCACCTTTTGATTTTGGTTTGATAGCACCGCGAATTACAGGTTCAGGATACTCAATCGGATTAATTACCACTGAATAATTTTTTGAAGAAAGACTATTGCCCGTGTGGGAATCTTTCAACTTAACAACGGCGGCAATATCACCAGCCACAACTTTCGATACTTCTTTTCGGTTTTTTCCGTTAAGAATAAAAAGCTGACCTAATCTTTCCGTTTTATTATTTGTTGTGTTAATTAAATCCATACCTGTTGAAAGAGTACCCGAATATAATTTAAAGATCGAAAGTTCGCCTACATGCTGCTCGGAAATCAATTTAAAAATGAGCAATGCCGGTTCACCCTGCGGATCAACCTTTATGATTACATCCTTTTCATTTAATTTACCTTTGACAGGATCACGATCAACTGGTGAGGGGAAATATGCGGCAATAAAGTCGAGGAAGTTATTCAACCCGACAACTTTTATGGCTGATACAGCGAATACAGGAACTAATGATCCCGTTTTAATTGCTGTTTTTAATCCTGTAACTAAATCATCGTCACTTAAAGAACCTTCTTCAAAAAATTTATTCATTAATTCTTCACTGGATTCGGCAACTTTTTCAATCAGTTGCTCTCTTCTAGATTTGGCATCTTCCAATAAGTCTGCAGGAATATCTTCTTCAGTACTCTTCTTAGCGCCGGCTTCACCGTATGTTATTTTTTTCATCTTAACTAAATCAATAACGGAAGTAAAATTTAAACCTTCCGAAACCGGATATGTAACAGCGATGGCATCAGAGCTTAGCCGATTTTTAACCATCTCAAGAGTTTCTTCGAATTTCGAATGCTCATTATCAATCTTATTTATAAGAACAGCGGATGGTAAATTATATTTCTTAACATATTCCCAGGTGGCCTCAGTGCCAACCTCAATTCCTTCAGCACTCTTAACAACCGAAACTGCAACATCTGCAACGTGCAGACTACTTATAACCTGTCCGATAAAATCGGAGTAACCAGGAGTATCGATAAAATTTATCTTTGTGTTATTCCACTCAACATGGAGTGGAGAAGCAGTAATAGAAATATTTCTCTCAATCTCATTCGGATTAAAATCAGAAGTTGTATTTCCTTCTTCAATTTTCCCTATTCGGTTTATTTCACCCGCCTGAAAAAGAATAGCTTCTGAAAGTGAAGTTTTCCCACTACCTCCGTGACCAATGAACGCTATATTTCGAATAGCATCGGAATTATACTCTTTCAATTTACTCTCCTATTTCTTTGAACCTTACTATTTATTTATTTCCTGATATTTTCTACGAATGATCTAATACCTTTAAAAATGGCCCGGAGATTTTTTACGAAGTCTTCGATTGGATTTGTATCCGAATGAATACCTGTGCCTCTGCCAAAGTGTGATATTTTTGATCTTACTTTGTCGATAGTTTCCGTTATATTTTGCCAATAATTCTCAGCTTCATTCGTTATTCTTGCCGTCTTTTCACTTATCGCAGTCAGGTTCTCTAACAGAGGAATGGTTTTTTCATAAATATCATGTACATCCTTTTGCAGAACTTCAATTGACTGGTTAAGCTTCTTTAGTGAAACCACAAGATAAATGCAAACAGCGCAGGCAGTAATTATTAATACTGCTAAAAGAATTTCAATTATTGTCATATCGAACTACGCGTTTTTTTCTTTTTTGTAAGTATCAAGCCCTGCTTTAACAGCTGATTTTATTTTATTGCTCTCTTTATCCACAAAATCTTTACCGGTATCGACATAATCAGTCGCTTTGTTTTTTGCATCAGAGAGAATGTCTTCAGCTTCCTGAAGCAATCCATCTACTTTCTGACGCGCATCAGCGATTAATTTTTCAGATTTTTTTTTACCTTCATTAATTAAGTCGCTGGCTTTGTCTTTAGCTTTTTCGAGATAATTTTCAGCATCATTTAAAAAATCTTCTGCTTTCTGGCTTATGTCACCGCGCAGTTCTTTGCCTGATTTTGGCGCATATAAAAGAGCTACAATTGAACCGACTACTGTTCCGGTTATGAAGCCGATTAATAAACCTTTTCCAAGCCCACGATCATCTGCCATAATTAATCTCCTTTGTGATTTTATGCTTTGTTGTTAAAATAATAACAGCCGTATCTAAAAGCAAGAATTCTAAAATATGTAAATCAGATTACAAATACATCTAAATCTTTTGTTTACCCGATTCATTCGGATATGGAGAAGAAGAGAAAAACAAAAATAATGACGCGGATAATTTGTACAAAAAATTTATTTACTTTTTCCGAGCCTTTTCTGAAAAACCATCATACTTATTGCTCCAACTACTACAGCAAACCAGAGAGTAACAACTCTTATCAAAAAAGTTGAAATAACCGCGGCATTCATCGTGAATCCATTATTATGTATCAGGTACGTAAGCGATCCTTCAGTAATTCCCAATCCTCCTGGAAGAAATGACAATGCACCGACAATAGTTGAAAATGCATAAATAAATACAGACCAGATAAACGAAACGCTATCGTCAAATTCGCGAAGGATGATATACAGAGACAAACATTCAAAAATCCAGCTTAGAACACTTAACAGAACCATAGAAATTAAACGGGAAAATCTTAATAAGAAATAAGAGTTTTCAAAAGTTACCCGAAGCTGCGAGATACTATTTTTCAAGAAATTCCGTTTTTCGAAAAAATCAAAAACAGCCATCAGCCATTTTTTTTGACTAATCAGAATTATTAAAAATAAAAATAACAATGCCGATAAAACAATGAATGTTTCGCCGTAATTAAAGAAAAATATTCCCAGAGAGGCCAGCAGAATCATTCCGATAAAATCCGTAATACGTTCAGCGAATACTATCGGAATTGTTTTTGAGAGTGATTCACCTGAGAGTTGTTTTATAAGATAAGGTTTAATCACTTCACCTGATTTTGCGGGCGATATACTCATTACCAGACCGGAAAAAAAAATCAATACAGAATCTTTAACAGAGAGATTAATTTTAAGCGCTCCAATATAATACTGCCATTTCAGAAACCGGATGAAGTAATTAAGCAGTGATAAAAAAAGCAGAAGAGGAATTATGGACCAATCGA
>CAZEXO010000021.1:16521-19028 GCA_964516545.1 uncultured Melioribacteraceae bacterium | reverse complement strand
GCTATTGACAGACTGCAGAACAAGCTCATAATCAGCAAAGAAAACCATAGCTAAGTAAACGAGCGCGCCGAAAATCACACCATAGATTATGAATCGTAAAAGTTTCTGATTCACTTAGATAACTTCATTTATGGAATGATATAATTTTGCGAGAGGTAAACCTACAACATTATAATAACATCCGGATATTTTTTTTACGAATACTGCGCCGAAATCATCCTGAATTCCGTAAGCGCCGGCTTTATCCATTGGACTTCCTCCTTCAATATATTCCAGAATTTCTTTGTCGGATAAATCTCTGAATGTTACTGCTGTTTTTTCATACTCTGTAATGGATTTATCTGAAGTTACATTTTTCACTACATAACCTGTATAAACAAAGTGTGTTCTCCCGCTCAGAAATTTAAGAATTGAATAAGCGTCTTTTGCCGACGTTGGTTTACCGATGATTTTATTTTCAAGAACGACAATTGTATCGGCAGTAATAATAATTCCTGATTTTACTTTTCGGGAAGCAAGAGCCATCTTTTGTTCGGCCAGGCGTTTTACGGTTTTTATGGGATGTTCGCCGTCAAGTATTTCTTCATCTAAATCCACGGCAAAAGACTTAAATCTTATGTTGAGCTGCTTCAATAATTTTTTTCTTCTTGGGGACGCGGAGGCAAGATAAACCTGAATATTTTTCTTTAACATAATTATCCTGAATAAAAGTGGACTAATATAAAAAAAATGGAATGATTGATAAAGAAGGATTTTATCTGAATAATGCTTTTATGCTGCCCCAGGTTTTTCTGACACTCGAAACGTTGTGAAGTACTCTTGCCTCACGTAATGTTGTTACGTTCCCGTTTGTTTCCACAATTTTTAACTGATAGAGGTAAACAGCATCGTCTGTTTTATAGGCTGTTCTGTCAATGAATTCGTAATTTCTATCACTCTCAGGAGTAATGTAAGCCAGATCGATAAAAGCACCTTCAGCAGTTTTTCTTTGAATGACGAAATGTCTCAGGTTTTCTTCCTGCAATGTTTGCCATGAAAGTGTAACAGTTTGACCGTCACTAACAGCTGTTAACCCCGGTTCGGCAATTATCGCGCCTGCAAATAAAAGTACCGTTTGTGCAAAAAATAATGTAATTGCGAGAAGTTTTAACATTTTCCTTTTCATGGCGAAAATATATTTCAAAATAATTCTATAGTCAAGATATTTTTCATCATACGATCAAACGCCTTTGAACGTGTCCATTTTGTCATATCGGAATTTTAAGAAAATTACGACCGAGTATAGAATAACATAAAATGGTAACGCGGCCCACGCGCCTACTAATCCAAGATTAAATACAACTCCCATCAGATAAGAAAGCGGAACGAATACCATCCAAATTATAATAACTTCAGCTAACATTACAAAAAGTGTTTTGCCTGCTGCCTGAAGTCCGTTTGCCAGAACAATTCCAACACCATAAAATATCTGCCCGAATCCCGCTATTCTTAATGCCGGCACAGCGGTCTCGATAACCGTATAATCATTAGTAACTAATATCAAAACGTATTTTGGAATAAGTGTAAAAATCAATCCGATAATTATCGTATAATATGTTGCAAGCTTACTGGTTGAGTATCCAAAATTTTTCGCTTTAGTAATATTTTTTTCACCCAGACTATTCCCCACCAGTGTTTGTATTGCAATGCCGAAACCATTAACAGGCATAAACGACATCATCAAAGCTGAAATAACGAGTTGCGAGGCTGCCTGCTCAAGAATTCCAATTAGTCCGGTGAGAGCTACAAATGATAAAAAGCCGAGTAAAATAAATACATTTTGAAATGAGACCGGCAATGCAATTTGAAGTATTCTTTTGGCAATGCTGATATAAAAAGTAAAATGCCTGAAATAGTTATATTTTTTTCTGTATTGAGGAAGAATGCTCACACATAGATAAAAAAGTACATCGCAGATAGTAGCAAGCGTGGAACCAAGTCCGGCACCTGCAAGTCCCATTCCCTGAATCCCGAACGCTCCGAAAATGAATATGTAATTAAAAATTATATTTAGAAAATTTACGAGAATGGCTGATATCATGAAAATCTTGGTCTTACCGATGCCGAAAAAGAATCCTCTGTAGGCAACTGTGATTAAAAAAAACGGAATTCCCATGAATCTGAAATAAAGATAATCACCTGCATGTATGCCAACGCGGTCGTCGGCTGCAAAAAAATCAGTAATTGAATAAGCATTAATTATCACAATGAAAGAAACTATTATACCTAAAAATAATCCCATCAGGATTGATGTGTTGAGAACATCTCCGCAACGGTCGTAAGCTTTTTCACCGTAACTTCGCGCAATAAGCACATGAGTTCCTGTTGCTAGACTTGAGAAAAAACTAATTATCGCCCATGTTGCAAGCACACCAAGACCCATTGCAGCAAGGTAATATTCAGCATCAGGAAGTCTTCCAACCATAGCTGTGTCGACTAGTGAAACAATCATTTGAGCGGATAACCCG
>CAZEXO010000021.1:12865-16511 GCA_964516545.1 uncultured Melioribacteraceae bacterium | reverse complement strand
TCAATAAAACATTGTATTAGTCGCATTTGCCGTTTAACCTTAGCTAAAGTTGAAATATGCAAGAGCTTATGTCAATAGTTATTTCTTCGATTTTACATTATAATTTTATTGTAAGTCTCTAACATTAGAATATGTTTATCGAATTGAAAATTGTTAAATATACCCATCAGTAGATACAGAATTTATTCGAAAAATTTTTTAACAATTCAAAGGTAGGGAAAAAATGATAAAATTCCTTATTGTACATGAGAGCTGATACTGAGTAAATAAAATACTATTTATCGAAAATTTTGTTATCTTTTAACCCAATCGGTTATTGAATGTAAGGAGATTTCCTTAGATGACCACACAAGAGGAAGTTAAAAAATTAATTGAAACGAACGGAATACAGCTCACCTGGATTTCTGAAAAACTCGATCTTAAAACTGCTACACTGAAGTATATTCTTTACGAAAGTCCGAAAGAAGAAGATGAATTACTATTCAGAATAAAGGAGCTGATTGAAAGTTACCAGTTTGAATTGAATCTTTTCAATGACGAAGACAATGATCCCGATTTATTCACTGATGAACAACTTCATCTTGGAATCGGCGAAAGAATCAGACTTTTTGCAAAAAGGAAATACGGTACTTTGAAAAAACTAGCTGACGCGATGAAAGTTTCGCCTCAGCAGCTTCAACAATATATAAGCGGTAAACGAGAACCCGGGTCAAGAATATTAATTAAACTACTTCGTCTGGGCTGCGATATCAATTGGCTTCTCGGCGGGAAAGAGAAAAGTGACAGTTACCAGGTATACAAATTAGAAACCGAACTTCGAATTTTACAGAGCGGAGTGAAACAAATTTCAAACATCACTCAGAAACTTGATTCGCATATCTGAGATTATTTTTTCCGCGAATCGAGTTTGGTTTTCCATTTCGATAATTCTATGCCCACCATTTGGGGATTCGGAGAACCCGAAGTTTTTTTCCGCCCTAATGAACCGTTAAGCTGCAAAAATTCCAATGCTTCTTTTGTGAAAATTTCGCTATACTTTTTCAAGTCATCAAGAGTAAGATCAGGGAACGTTTTTTTCGATTCGATACAATCGACAACAATTTTCCCCACAACTTCATGAGCTAATCTAAAAGGCATATTGTGAAGAACGAGCCAGTCGGCAAGATCTGTCGAAAGTACAAAATCAGACTTAAGTTCATCGACAAATCTATCCCGGTTAAAAGTTAATTCCTTCATCATCCCCGCCATTAGTATCACCGAGGAATGATAAGTATCGAATGAATCAAATAATGCTTCCTTATCCTCCTGAAGGTCCCTGTTATATCCAAACGGTAATGCTTTCAGAACAGCAGCTACAGTTGTATAATTTCCAATTGCTCTGCCTGATTTTCCTCTGATTAATTCCGCGATGTCAGGATTTTTTTTCTGCGGCATTAAGGAAGAACCAGTTGTGAATCGATCTGATATCGTCACAAAATTCCATTCTTTGGTTGACCACAAGATAAGCTCTTCGGAAATGCTGCTGAGGTGAATCATACCCATCGTACAAGTATGTAAAAAATCCATTACATAATCACGCTGGTTGATGGCGTCAGTTGCGTTTTCTGCCGGATATCCGAAAAGTAATTTTGCCGAGGTTTCATTTCTGTCAAGATTAAGTGTAGAACCTGCAATTGCGCCTGAACCGAGCGGTGAAGTGCTGATCTGAGAAATAACAAATTGTATTCTTTCTATATCTCTTTCCAATTTATACAGATGAGAAATAAGATGGAATGAAAGAGATATCGGTTGAGCTCTTTGCAGGTGCGTATATGATGGAATAAGGGTATCAACGTTTTTTTCCGCCACTGACAGAATAGAATTTTGCAATTCCCTCAATTCATTTACGAGGTTTTCCGAACTTCGTCTGATCCATAATTTCAGCGAGGTAGCCACAAGATCATTGCGACTTCGTCCCGAATGTATTTTGAGAGCAGTGTTCCCGATTTTTTCTTTCAGCTTATGCTCAACAAAGGAATGAATATCTTCATATTCGTTATCGAATCTTAATTCGGTTCCCGCATAATCCTCTTTTATCTCGTTTAAGCCGCAGATTATGTTCTGAAGTTCATCCTCAGACAAGACCCCGATATTAAAAAGCATCTCAACATGCGCTTTGTTTACTTCGATCTCAACTTCCAGAAGTCGTTGATCAAAACTGAAGGATGATGAAAATTTAAACGCTGTTCTGTCAAGCGCTTGTTGAAATCTGCCGCCCCAAAGCATTGGCATTCTCCGCTCTGTTATTCGCAATAGTTTTATAGGGCAAACTTATGATTTTTATAAATCCTTCACTTGCTTTATGATCAAATGTATCATCAACTGTGTAAGTTGCAAGATTATGATTATACAAACTGTATCTTGATGATCTGGAAGTAATCCACATGTTACCTTTGTAAAGTTCAAATCTGATTACACCTGTAACATTTTTCTGGGTCTCATCCACAAACGCCAAAAGAGCTTCAAACAGCGGAGTAAACCACATCCCGTCGTAAATCATGTTTGATACTTTGTTAGCTATGTCCTGTTTAAACCGAAATGTTTCTCTGTCGATAACAAGTTTTTCAATTTCATAGTGAGCAGCATGAAGAAGAACAGCAGCCGGAGCTTCATACACTTCTCTTGATTTGATTCCCACAAATCTGTTTTCGATCAAATCCATTCTGCCAATACCGTTTCTTGCGGCAATCGTGTTTACCCTTTCAATTAACGAAACACTATCGAGATGTTCTCCGTTAATGGCAACAGGAACGCCGTGGAGGAATTCAACTTCAATCGACTCGGGTTTATCAGGTGCTTTTTTGGGATTAGCTGTAATTTGAAAAGCATCCTCTGGGGCTGCGAGTGTCTCCTCCTCCAAAATTCCACACTCTATTGCAGTACCCCAGAGGTTGCCATCAATAGAATAAGGCCTGTTCTGCGTAACCGTCACAGGAATATTATTGCTGATGGCAAATTCAATTTCTTGTTCTCTGCTTTTAAATTCCCATTCTCTCAGTGGAGCAATTATGTTAAGATCCGGCGCTAATGCCCAGATACTAAGTTCAAATCTCACCTGGTCATTCCCTTTTCCGGTGCACCCGTGAGCGATTGTATCACAACCTTCCCGGCGGGCAACATCAACCAAAGTTTTTGCCAGAAGTGGTCTGCCAATAGCTGTTGCCAAAGGATATTTACCTTCATAAACAGCACCTGATTTCAGAGCTTTAAATACGTATTGTTCGATAAACTCTTTTCGTAAATCTATTACTATAGCTTTTGAGGCGCCCGTTGCCAAAGCTTTTTCTTCAAGTCCATCCAATTCTTTAACATACCCTAAATTACCGGTTACAGTAATTATTTCAGCTTCGTATTTTTGTTTCAACCATTTTACCATCACAGATGTATCAAGCCCACCTGAATAAGCTACAGCAATCTTCTTCACTTAAAATCTCCTGTTGTTAACTTTCTTCCGTTAAATAATTACTTATCTTCTGAACAATTTTTTTAATATCCTTTACAGATTTTGGAATAACCATCACCGTATCATCTCCGCCAATAGTACCAAGTATTTCGGCAATTTTCACTTTATCAAGAAAGTGAGCAACGCCTTGCGCTCGTCCGGCGA
>CAZEXO010000021.1:0-12855 GCA_964516545.1 uncultured Melioribacteraceae bacterium | reverse complement strand
TTCATTATACTCAATTCCCAGCACTTCAAAACCAATGAGTTTAGCGATTTCCCTCCCGGTCTCATCCGCGCTCAAAGAATATCTTATGCCCTGATCTGAAACACTTTTAATTACTCCCATCGCCGCAAAATCACGACTCAATGTTGCCTGGGTGATTTCAATTCCGCTCTCTGCCAAAATTTCAATTAACTCCTCATGACTTGAGATATGAGTACTTTGCAGAATCTCCTTAATTTTACTTTGTCTTCTGGAACGCGTAGTCATGAAACTCTCCTATAATTTATTGGAATAATGGTATAATTATACCAATAAATGTAATTCTATACAAAGAGTTGGACAAAAATATAATTTTCGGTAAAAGTATGCAAGAAGAAAATGAATATTTATACATGTTTGTGCATATATTTATCTTATCTGAAAAGATAACTGTATAATTATGCTTAACGTGGGAATATTTCTCAGTGCCATTTCCCTGATTTTTATTGGAAATGATATTTCAGGAAAGAGATGCCGCCCCTCATATGAATAACCAGCTAATTTTTACTTAAAAAAAACGCATCAATAAAAAGTAGATGCCTTCATAGAATGTACATTTTCTTATGTTGAGCTAATGCATAGAAATATCATTCACATGATATCTAAATAATTGTAACCATTTCACTGCAAAACTTTTCCAGTCAAAAGCCAGCGCCGGGAATTATTTTCTACAGACGAATATTTTTATCTCAAGAAAATACTTTAAAGAATAAGAATAGATTTATGTCATAATTATTCCTCTGAATTGAAATAGATGGAACTTCTTAAAAAAATTTTTGTTCTGATAGACATAAAGTTGCGTGAGAAAATAAGACTTTGATACTCTCTGTTACTGATATTAATGGGGAATGAATATTCAAGATATTATTCAAAAAAAATAAAGTTAACATTATATTCTCTGAAAGATTCTACAAGAGGATTATAACATAGAGCAGTAAAATAAAGGTGGTGCTTAAACATACTGTTGCTCCATATAAGAGTGATGTACAGCACAATGAAAAAATATCTTATACATAATACTCACCAAATCAAAATATTGAGTTATTCACTCTGTGAAGATCATAATGATTTACTTTCTATTGAAACAAATGATAGATGCATATTATCCGATATACAAAGTTCCTTCATCATACTAAGTACTCATTTTTCTTTTTACCTTTTCTGGCATAATCTCAGAATAAAAAAAGGATTTTAAATAATTCCAACGTTCACAAAATAGGAGCTGCAATGAAAAATTCTACATGGATTATCTTATTTCTGATGTTTGTTTTACTTGGCACTAAAGTAGAAGCTCAGTTCAAAGATTTTGGATTGAAGGGTGGAGTTCAGGTTAATGGTGTAATGCCATTCACGGAATTTGAAGATGATAACGGACTAACATTATCATCATATTTATTCCGGGGATATTTACGATTTGAACTCTCAAAATTATTTAACGCAGAATTGGGAGCCGGTTATGGTAATCTCAGCGGCGATGATTATAATTATGTTCTCAAAACAAAAGGAGCCGGAGAATATAGCACCACAATCATCCCTGTCGACTTACGTTTACTCTTAACTCCTTTCGATGGCGAAAGTCTGAATCCGTATTTTTACGCCGGCATGGGTTTGTTATACTATGATATTGGAACACTCCCCAGCATAGTAACAAGTACCCCTGATGCGACCGACGGATTTTCCGGCATCATTCCAGTCGGAATAGGAACAGAAATAAAATTAAGCGATGAAGTTCTTCTGGATTTGAGCGCTGGTGTTAATTATTCATTAACCGATCTGCTGAATTATCATGTCATGGCTGATTTACAAGATGCCTATCTAAATGTAGGTTTGGGAATTACCTTCGTTGGCGAAAGCATGAGTTCAGATAATGATAAAGACGGACTTACAAAACGCGAAGAACTTGAAATGGGTACCGACCCGAATAATCCTGATACAGACGGCGATGGTTTGAATGACGGCGTAGAAATAAATAAGTATCGAACAGATCCGAAAAATCAGGATAGCGATAATGATCGCCTGAATGATAAGGAAGAAGTAATGGATTTGGCTACAAATCCTAACAAAGCTGATTCAGATGACGATGGATTAAGTGACTATGACGAAGTAAAAACCCATAACACTGATCCAATGGTCGCTGATACCGATAAAGAAGGACTGAAAGACGGTGCTGAAGTATTGACTCACAAAACCAACCCATTGATTGCCGATACTGATAAAGACGGTTTGTCGGACTCTGATGAAGTGAATATGCATAAAACAAATCCATTGGTTGCCGATACTGACGGCGATGGACTATCAGATTACGATG
Source organism: uncultured Melioribacteraceae bacterium (assembly GCA_964516545.1). Classification (GTDB taxonomy): domain Bacteria; phylum Bacteroidota; class Ignavibacteria; order Ignavibacteriales; family Melioribacteraceae; genus JAHISV01. The sequence goes on along the minus strand of CAZEXO010000021.1, from coordinate 10,511 downwards.
AAGTAACAAATACAAAATCAAACCCACTCGAAAAAGATACAGATAAAGGAACTGTAGATGATTTCACGGAAGTGAAACGAGGAACCAATCCGAATGATGCTTCGGATGATGTTGTTGAAGTCGGAGTTCCAATAATTCTTGAGGGTATTACCTTCGCAACAAATAAGGCTGATATAACTCCGGAATCGGCTAAAATTCTCGAAAAAGCATTAACAACTCTCAAAACTTATTCTGATATCGAGGTTGAGATTGCAGGTCATACTGATAATGTTGGTCGAAACGATTTAAATCAACAATTATCACAAAAACGTGCGGATGCAGTAAAAGCATGGTTAGTAGCAAATGGAATTCCCGCTGAGAGAATGACCGCCGTGGGTTATGGCGAGGATCAGCCAAGAGTTTCAAATGATACTGATGAAAACAGAAGATTAAACCGCAGAATCGAGTTTAAGCGAGTTAAATAATTACTTTAAGGGTGTCTTCGGGCACCCTTAAATATCCAGGGATAAAAATTATTCATAAGCAGAGAATAATTTTACAGACAGACTAAGAAAAATTCATTTAAAAACACAAAGAGGCTGTCTCAATATAAAAAAGATAGGACAGCCTTTTTCATTCTAATGTCACTGAGAAATATTTGCGGATATGTTCAGCAGCAATGCTCTTGCAAGCTTAAACTTGACCAGATTGTGAGTATTGCACCTAGTCCAAATTCAATCTTAACTTTTACGATTTCCCTTAACAAAAACCGCTTAAATATTTTATTCTGTTTGATGTTGCCGGAGATGAGCTCTGCTTCAATTTATCGCCTGTTACGGAATCATCCCTTGCTAAACCTTCAGTTTGTCTCACTCTTTTGGGTAACAATATAAATATCTATTCCGGTGAAAAAACTATTCATTCAGAATCACCTGTTTGATTCATCCCATTATATGATTCAGAATAAATGTATTCACGAGTTGAAATTTTTCTTATTGTTTTGTTCTCGCCATCAATACGTATTGTCCGTATTTCTTCATCGCCTTGGGGAGAGAATCCGGCATTATCACAAAACTTCGATACATCATCTGACTTTGCGAATTGTATATAAGCAGTATTGTTATAACCATCCTCGGTTTCATTTGTAAAAATGTAGACACGGTATCCTTCAAGATCGACAAACAAACTTTCCCACATGGGAAATCCATTCTGAAGTCCAAGCTCACCTTTCACTAGTTTAGGATTTCTTTCAGAGTACGGGATATTTTTCGAAATAATCTCAGGAATTTCGAATAACTCACCGATGTAATTTTGAAGTATCTTTGAGAACAAAATAAAGCTGAGGCTCAATGCTTCAGGAGTTTCCGTTTCATTTGAAATAGATATATAAAAACTTCCCAACGCTGACTGAATCTGATTTTCAGTGATGCAGATAAATTTAGCAAGCGTATCAGTTTTATTACATCTGAATCGTTTAATGGAATAAATACCAAACGCGGATTCAATATCTTTCATCCTGTAAAATTCACATCTGAACTTTACTCCTTCAAATTCAATGTCCTGAAAAAGTAACTTATCAAATCCGTATTCCAGGTATAAGTCAGCACCGCCATTAATGTGACCCCAGAGGGAGTTACCGTCGAATTGTTTTTCGCGCAGCAGAGTAAAATTCGAAAAATCATCTTTACTTAAAGAGGGAAAATTCTCCTGTGAAAAAAGAGTTATACTCATCACTAAAAAAAAAATTATTTTTTTGATCATAATTCCCCGTTAGGCAACATCAATTTTCTGCAGATTAATTTTGCTTAAGTCAGATTCACCGAGATTTAAGTTTTTTGCCATATCCATAAATATCCGTCCGCGTTCAGAATCTTTCTTTTGTAATTTTTCTTCAATTCGTTTTTTCAAGATAATTTCGTATCCGATTCTGTCAACAGCAACAGCATCAGTTCCAATTAAAACGGTATTATAGTTCGTGATAAATTGCGGATCAGCTCCAGGTCCACCGTTAAAACAGCCTTTCATTCCATCAACAATATTGAGTACTACTTTATCGCGAATGGGAGGAAATGCGCATACTTCAGCCGAAGTGTCATGCCATAAATCTTTATGAAGTTTTCCAGTATTTGAAATCACTCCGAATGCAAGATTTTTCAAACACAACGTAACTGATGCGCCTGCATTTTTTAATATCGGTACGTTTATAATTTTATCCACCATTTGAGTGGCAATTTTACTGAAGTAGGAATACTTGCCTTCGTTAATCATATATGGAATTGTTTCAGCATCGTATGACTCTTCACAGTCCGCCCAGTAATACCAATCTTTGTCAATCATTCGTTCACCGTAAAGTTTTCCGTTTTCATCATACCATGAATTATTTTCCTGTCTCTCAGTTCCGATTAATCTTATTCCGGGAAATTTCTCGTTAGTGAATCCCGCTTCAGCTAATTGCGGTTCGCGTCTGTCCCAAATCAGAATATTCTCTCTTGGAATTCCTGACTCAATAAGTTGTTGAATGATAGCGGAAGTTAATTCAACGCTTGTTGAAAGAGTTGGACCGGCAACAGGATTTACTTTCAGTCCGATTTTATCTTTTTCATTTACAAACATTTTCCAGGCATCGGATAGTGTTTTTGTTCCGGTTAGAGCCAGCATACCTTTTGCAAGCATATCGTAAGCGGCTTTTTCCGAAATTATATTTTCTTTGATACAGTTTTCGTTATTTACCTGAACAACTTTTGCAGGAAATTTTCCAGGCATAGAATTTTCGCTGCGCGGATATTTAAGCGCATCCTTGATATTTGTTTTAGGTTTCGTCTCAGGTTTTTCCTGTGCTTTAATTTTAATTCCCAGGAAAGAAAATATCGCAGCGCCGATAGTGCTGAATAAAGTAATTCTAAAAAAATCACGACGAGTAAGATTAAATCCCATTGTTGCCCCCTAGAAAAATATGTGTTGTTTTTTGCTTCTAAATATAGAAAATATTGAACATAATCCCTCAAATTATTCATAAACAGCCACAAACTGATGATGACTGTTTATAAATTTTTTGATGCGAACAGGAAATTAATGTAATTCCGATGTACAATTCGGGCAACGAGTTGCCTTTATCGGGATAACAGAATAACATTTCGGACATTCTTTTGTAGTAGGTTCCGCAACAACCTCAACTTCTTTTTTCTTAAACCGATTAATATTTTTCACGAGAATAAATACCGAGAAAGCAACAATCAAAAAACTGATTACTGTGTTCATAAAAATACCGTAGTTTAAGGTTACCGCACCGGCATCCTGAGCTGCTTTCAGCGATTCATAAGGTCCGCCGACAACTCCGCTTTTCATAACAATAAAAAGATTTGAAAAATCAACTCCGCCTAACAATAAACCAACAGGCGGCATAATTACATCGGAAACTAAAGACTTTACAATTGTTCCGAAAGCAGCGCCAATGATGATACCTATCGCCATATCAATAACATTGCCTTTTACGGCAAATTCTCTAAATTCTTTAAGCATGTCTATCACTCCTTAATAAGTTTTGGTAATGGATAAGAAATAATTGAGATGAAAAATAATATTTATTTGCTTCATGAAATTGCAAACAATTCTCTTTTACCGGTAGTTCTTAGAAAACTTATTTTTCTGAGTTAAGTTATTTGATAAAAATACTAAAGTGGCAATGACATTTATAAATAACTATGTTCATAATAATTTCTACTGAAGTTTATTATTCATTTTATCCTGTGTTAAATAACTGCTCAGGTATCTTATTAACATAAAATCTGAGGAATCACTTTCTCTTTTTTTTGTAAACATTCACAAGTTTTTCTTTGTTTGAATAATTTTGAGAAAATGGAAATAAAAATTTTTCTCCTTTGTAAATAAATCACCACAGGAACGAAAAACAGATTTATCTTTTTACATTACAGAGAATACTCTTAAAGGCTGTTCAATCGAATTCATCTTATTATAATTAAGCAGCCTGAGTCGTGAGATTTCTGAAATTTCAGCGCCGCGCGTTATTAATATTGTACCGGATGAATCTCTCACGTCATCCGCCAAAACATGACCGGTAGTGAGCTGATTCAACATAACTGAAACAATCCTTAATCCTTCATAGACGCCCGCCAATTCAACATCAAATGCTACGATTACATCCATATCATACAATTGTTCGTTTTTCTTAAGAGTCAGAAACGCCTCTTGGCTTGTACTCCCCTGATTAGTTTTCGAGTAGTAATCGTTCAGCACTCTTAATATCATTGAACTGATTTTTATTTCTTCGTCCAGAAATTTATTTTCTTCCTTAAGTGTATTTACATCGTCCAACTGATGTTCAATTATTGTTGAAATAGATTCGAGCCGCGGAATGTTTTTTAACAATGAACTTCCGATTGTGGGGTATGTATGATAAATCTGTTTTTCTTCTTCTGTCATATGTTTATTAAGATGATATTTTGAAATTATTTCTCCCGGAATTGCCACTGACCCGATATGAGAAAGAAGAGCGGCTATCTCAACATCCCATATGTTTTTTAGCCCTAAACGGTCGGCAATTTTACGCGCAATGTTTCGCATTTGAGTTGATATCTTAAATGCAACCGGATCAACTATTGAAAGAATATCGATAAGTATTTTTATACTGCCTTTCAGAGTTTTATCCAACAGCTCTTTTTCAGCCTGAACAAGCTGGTATTGTTTATGAGCATCCGCAAGAGTTGTTAACAAATGTTCCTGAGAACAGGGTTTGGTTAGCAGCCTAAAAATATTTCCCTCATTAACAGCAGTAATAGTTGTCTGAGCATCAGCGAAACCCGTTAATAATACACGTATGGTATCGGGGCATATTTTCTTTACCTCGCTGAGGAACTCAACTCCGTTTATTCCCGGCATTCTGAAATCGGACACAACTATAGTAAAATCGTTTTGACTTTTTATTTTGCCGATTCCTTCCTGCCCTGAACCAGCAGTTATAACATCATAATTTTTATACAAACTTCTTTTATAACCTTCCAGGATGTTTTCATCATCATCGACTAAAAGAATTTTCGGTCTCAATTTAATCCTCCTTTTTCACATAATAATTTTTCCATTTTTCAATATTTTGCGCGCCGTATTTTCTGTTCATTATTTCGATATCAGCCTGATATCCCTCGACAATTACATTTGAAATTAATATGATATCTCTGACACTGATTTCTTCCGGACACTCAGTTGTAATTGTGTGGTGATATTTAACCGCCTCAACAATTCCATTACTAAATTTCCATAATCCGAGAATATATGAACCAACAACTGCATGGTCCGAATTATAGATTTTTCTTTCGGCTGCAATTACTGCCTCAGAATTTTCATAAACCTCATGCGTATTATAGTCTGTTCCGCTATCAGTCTGAATGAGAAAAGCTTTGCCGATGTCATGTAGTATTCCAGCGATATATGCTTCTTCGGTTTTCGATTTATCCGCGTTTTCGTTTTTAAGAATCTTCAGGACTAAATTGGCAACTTCAATGGAATGAGACCATACTTTTTCAATGAATGCCTGATTCTCAGAAGACAATTTCATTGTTGAAAATAATTTTGAATATAGTACAAGCGTCTTGATAATTGAGATTCCAATATAATTTATGGCCTGCATCAGATTTATAATTTTCACCGGTAAGCCAAAAAAAGATGAATTAACCAGTTGAAGTACTTTAGCTACAATCATCGGTTCACGAGAAATAATGTTAACAATTTTTTGAATTGATACAACCGGAGAATTCAGCTCTTCCTGCAACTGAAGATAAACCTCCGGAAGAACCGGTAGCTCTCCCAGCTGATCCAAAATTTCCATAAGGTTATTTTTTTCAATATCCTTTCTCGATTCAAGTAATTCTTTGATGCTGGAAATTAATACATTTGTCTTGCATGGTTTAAAAAGACATCTGTTCACCAGATTTGAAGAAAGAATTAATTTTTCTTTTTCCGATTGTCCTGTGAGGATTACTCTGATAATTTCCGGTTTTTCATTTTTGACAATACCTAAAAGTTCGACGCCGTCAATTTTGGGCATTCTCATGTCGGAAATAATAATCGCAATTTGCTCACGCCTGATTATCTCCAAGGCTTCTTCAGCGCCGATAGCATAAAACAAATTCCATTCTTTACGGAATGGAAACATCATTCTTCGGATACCCTGAATGATGTTTGGTTCATCATCAACAAACAGAATTCCGTCTTTCACTTTATTTATCCATAATGATTGGTAAAATTATTGTGAACGTTGTTCCGACACCTGTCTGAGAGGCAACTTTTATTTGTCCGCCATGTTTTTTGGCGATAATATCATGTGAAATGGCCAGACCCTGACCGGTTCCTTTTCCTACTTCTTTTGTTGTAAAAAACGGATCGAAAATTCTTGCAATATTTTTCTGAGGAATTCCCGCTCCGCTGTCGCTTATCTTAATGAATACATATTTATCATCCGAGGATGTTGAAATAATAATTTTCCCTTTTTCACCGCTGTTTTCTCCTAGTTTCTCTTCAATTGCATGCGCGGCATTTATTATCATGTTCAGAATAACCTGATTAATTTCGTCCATCATGCAATTCACCAGAGGCAGATTTTTTTGTAAGTCTGTTTCAATTTCAGCGACGTATTTCCATTTATTTCTCGAAATATTAATCGTCACTTCAATTCCATGATTTATATCCGATAATGATTTTCTGAAAATGCCTGGATGTGCAAAATCCTTCATCGCCACCACAATTTTACTCATCCTTTCAACGCCCACTATTGACTGCTCAATTGCGCGAGGAACCTCGTCCATAATAAAATCAAGGTCTTCACCATGTATCCTAACATTGTCAGTATCTTTAACCGATTCATGATTTATTTCATTATTTATTTCATTATTCTCCTTTTGGATAAGACCGGAAATCATAACATCAAAAGTATCCTGCAGGAAACGAAGATTATCACCCACATATTGAAGCGGAGTATTAATTTCATGAGCAATTCCAGCAGCAAGTTCACCTATTGATTCAAGCTTTTGAGAGAGTGATAATTGTTTTTCCATGGTTATAATTTCCGTCAGGTCAGTGATTACAATAATATATCCTTCCAGCTGGTTCTCATTGTTTTTTATGGAGGAATTGTTGAATGTGATTATTTTGTTTGACCCATTTTTCCCAATCACTTTAAATTTTTGTATCGAATCAATAGCCCCACCCCTAAGTCTCTCTGCTATTGATTTCAAATCACTTACATTTTCATGATCTATCTCTTCCAACTCAATTCTTTCAAATAAATCCGTAATATTTAATCCTTTGACCTCCTTCTCTGACAGTCCAAATAATTTTTCGAAAACATGATTAACTTTTGAAATAGTATCATCAGTCGAGATAATGATAACACTGTCAGCAATAGTGTTTAAGATTGATTTCAGTTCTTCCTGTTCCTTGGAAAGTAACTGCAAAGCGATTTTATGCTCGTTGATATTGTCTTTCGTGGCAACAAAGTTTGTTATTTCACCGTAATTATTTTTTATGGGAGATATTGTAACATTTTCCCAGAACTGTTCTCCGTCTTTTTTTGTCGATAATAATTCACTTGACCAATTATTCCCTTCATTTACAGTTTCCCATAACTCATCAAAGGTTTCATCATTCATATTTGGTGACAAAATAAATCTGATATTTCGGGAAATTACTTCATCTGGTCTGTATCCGGTTTCCTGCAGAAATCTCGGGTTAACGTATTCAATCATTCCCATGATATCGCAAATAATTATTGAGACAGGACTTTGTTCAACCGTTGTAGAAAGTTTAAGCACCTCCTTCTCAACTCTTTTTTTCGAAATTATTTTCCACATCTCCTCGGATAATAAATCCAATACCATAACATCATAGTTGTTGTAGTTTGACTCTTTGTCGGCAATAAAACAAATCCCCAAAACTGTGCCTTCATGTGTGATCGGAGTAACAATCTGCCGTTTTACCGGGAAAGGATTTTCCGATTTAGTATCATCGCTGAATTCATATACTTTGGGTTCTTTGATATCTTTAAAGCAATTAATGTGTGAATGCAGCTTCTCCCGCAAAATATCATCAAATGCTGTTTCCTGCGAATACCTCTGATTCAAGAAGAGTTCTTCATATTCTTCAATAAAAAGAATTACACCTGCGTATTTGCTCTTTGTCAAATGAAGTATCTCTTCCATTGTAATTTGAATAATTTCGTAGTCAGGCAATGATTCTATTTGATTGAGCATATATAAGGAGTTCAGCCTTTCTTCATTGGCCGTGAGGGCTACTTCATTCATTTTTATTGAGGTTATATCTCTTGATATACCGAACATACCGATAATTTTTCCTGTGCTGTCAGCAATGGGAATTTTTGTACTCGATATCCAATTAGTAGTACCGTCTTTCCATACTTCCTTTTCTTCATAATTAATCATAGGAATCCCGGTATCCATTATTTTCTGTTCATCCTCAAATGCACGATAAGAATGTTCTGTTTCAAAAATATCTGCATCTGTTTTTCCGATCAGATCATGTATATCAATTTTTTCGCAATGTTGTCTCATCTTTTCATTTACTTTAAGAAAACGACTTTGTCTGTCTTTGAAATAGATGTTATCAATAGAATACTTCATAAGTGAATCAAGTAAAAATCTTTCTTCGTTTAGTTCATTAAAAATATTTTTGAATTTTGTGATATCCCTAAAAACACCAAAGAGTCCAATAATTTCACCCATTCTATTACGCACAGACACTTTCGTCATGAATACCCATGTATCAGGTTTCCCCTCCCAGGTCAATTTCTTTTCGTTACTTATGGTTGATAGTTCACCGGCTAATATTTTCCGATCTTCTTCCAGCGCTTGTGTAACATACTCGCAGCAGAAAACCTCATTATCTTTTTTCCCGATTACATTATAAATGCTTCTCTCCTGAAAAAACTCAACTAATCTGTCGTTGATAAAGACAAACTCGCATTCTTTGTTTTTAAAAAACATGCTGTCGACCGGATAGAGTTTTATCGATTCAAAAATTGCATTATCAAAATCTCGGTAAATGTATAGTCCGTTTTTTTCAAATTTGAAACTCGTTTTCTGTTTCTCTTTGATGAGGGAAAAACTTTTTGGATTACTTTTAGTTTTCGTTGTGAGTTCCCTCAAATCTTTGAAAAAGACGATATCATCCACACCTTCTTTCATGGCGGAAATTACTTTTTCCATTCTTAATGATTTGCGCACCAGCAGAATCAGAATCATATCCTCCGGGAGGAGACTTTTTAGTGTTCCGATATCTTTCTCATTTGTCTGTATTAAATCGAAATCGAGAAGAAATAACTTATAATTTTTCTTCTGAAGAATATTTTTGATTCTTTCCGGAGAAAATTCAGAAATAAAATCAACATCAATCTCGTCTTTTAGAGAGAGCAATATTTCATTTTCATTTTTGTTAAAGGTGAGCGCAATCGCACCTAATTTATCAGTCATTTTCAACTCTGGTTAAAACTATAAACAGATCAGAGAATTGATTTACTACACAATAAAAAAATGATTCGGACAGCTGATTTTTGTTTCCGCAAAAGACAGGATGAAAAACGGGAGTCTTTTGAGATTCTTTATCCAACAGACCAGATAAGATAGAAAGCATTATTGAATCCTCCATAAAAACATATAACAGTTGGAGATTCAGAATAATCAGTAAATCAATTTCCTCAGTGATACTCAAGTATTGAGATGAATTATTTTGTTGTCAGCATCAGAGGAAATTCTCAATGTTATTTCTAAATAAAACAGAATAGGTTATGATTAAGTTTCCACCTTCTTTTTACCTTAGAACAGCTTATCAATTAATTTTTGTTGTCTGTGGAGATGGAGTATTTCTCTGTTAAAACTATTATAAGCTCACAAATGAATTATGAACTTTCCTCACGAAAATAACATTATAAAGATTTGAGACACTATTGAGCATATAAAGCACAAGTATTTATTCAGTTGGAGATGAAATGGATACATATACATTTTCGCGTAACCGGGGCGTGTGGGAATTAAAAAAAGCCGGTGAATATAAAGCCATCAGAAGCGGAGAAAACCGGGATGAAATATATCCTCAGGTTATTTCTTATTTACGCATACATGGTGGTATCCTTCGTATTCATGGTTATGAAGGTGATCTGAAAGAGGAATTAACCTTCACAAAAAGAAATGCCCCGCCGAAGGATTATTGATGTCCTGATCAACCGCAGAAATAATCTCTTTAGTATCCACGCCTATTAAATCAGTATCAATTCCTTTTGAGGATTTGACAACCATTCCGCTCCGTGACCCCGAACCACAATCATTTCTTCAATAGTTACTACTCCTCTGTCCGGAACCGTCAGTCTTGGCTCAATGGTAAAAACCATTCCTTCTTCGAGTCTTGCATAAACCTTATGCGCGTATTTTTCCCATCTAGGACCGAGAAGCGAGGTTCCGTCATGAGAAAAAATTCCAACCTGATGACCAAGTCCATGCGGGAATTCATCATAA
>CAZEXO010000020.1:0-30412 GCA_964516545.1 uncultured Melioribacteraceae bacterium | reverse complement strand
AAAAATCACGGTATAATAATTGGCGGACTAACCAAGGCCGCACGAAAGGTCAGCGCGGCATATATCGGAAATTCTTATGGTGTCTCGACTGAAATTACTGTCGGGGTTAATTCACAGATTGGCGAAATCCTTTCTCAGAAGATCGAGGAAAGGGCTGAAATGGAAAATCACCTCAAGAAATTACTAAACCAAATTACAACAGTCGCTCAAACATCTCCTCCAACAGTATTTGAAACGCATTTACAAATTTTCAAGAAACACTGGAATGAAATCAATAATCGCTGTGAGAAAGTTAAGGCTGAGATCAATAACCTTGAAACCGAATATTACAGCGTCGAAGGTCCTTCTGTAGAAATTGCAAGAACGATTTTTCACGGGACAGTAATTAATATTAAGCGGGCTACATACGAAGTAAAAGAAGATTTATCCTCAGTTAAGTTTGTGCTTGAAGATAATCAAATTGTGATTAAACCATTATCACACTAAAAACCCGGCTCAAATTCTCCTGCTCTACCGGATAATCCCCAAATAAAAATTTATTTATGGAGACAACACCTTTTTAAGATTAAGGTAAAATAATGTTTACAGCTTTCTTATTTTTCACTACTTTTCACTCTGGGAGCGCAAAATAAACTTATGGAAGATAACGGTATAACATTATTAAAATGTAAAAACTAAATCTTCGTTATTTGCGTTTACTAAAATAATGGATTTTTTATCCGACAATTTATTAATACTTCTTCTGCCGGCATTTATCTAAATAAAACATCAGGTGTTTACTTAACATTTACATGGATACGATATGTCGGAACAAGTCAAAAAAGATATTACAGATATTCTGGTAATTGATATTTCGGATGATTCGATGCAGGCATTTTTAACTATCGATAATCCCGAACCGGAAATTTTGCCCTTGCTGACTCCTCTGAAAATTCTTAGTATCCTCGATCAGGTAGGAGTTAAATACGGAATAAAGAAAGAACTCCTCAAAAAGATCATTGAAGAAAAAAAATGGGGGGAGAAAGTTTTAATTGCTGAAGGCAAATTGCCTACTGTTGGAGAGGATGCGAAAGTTGAATTATTTTTTGAGACTGAAAAATCTTCCAAACCAAAAATTAAAGAAGACGGGCATGTTGATTATAAAGAAATAAATATTGTTGACAGTGTTGAAAAAAATAAAATCTTAGTAAAAAAAATTGCTCCCGAATTCGGCAACAAAGGAAAAGATGTTCAGGGAAATGAAATTGCCGCGCAAAAAGGTAAAGACATTCCTCTTGTAGCGGGTAAAGGTACTTATTGGGATGATGAAAACAGCGCCTTACTCCGCGCCGCTGAAGACGGAATTGTGATTTACAATCCGCACAATCATACAGTAGAAGTTCAACAATTATTCATTGTTCAGGGATCAGTGGATTATTCTACCGGAAACATCAATGTAAAAAGTTCTGTTGATATTAAAGGAGATGTTAAACCCGGCTTTTCTGTTACAACTCCCTATAATGTTAGTATAAAAGGCGTGGTTGAACATTCAGTTATTTCATGCGAAGGAAATCTGAAAGTAAACTCAGGAATTATCGGTGATGAAATTCAATGGATAAAAGTCGGAGGAGACTTAAACGCCGGTTACATAAATAGTCAGAATGTTTTATGCTATGGTAATGTTTTAGTCTCAACAGAAATACGTAACTCAGTAATCGAATGCGGACATGAAGTACACATTACAAAATCAAGCGGCGTTATAATCGGAGGAAGAGTCATAGCGGCAAATAAAGTAATTGCGCCTTTCATTGGAAATTCATACAGTGTGCCGACAGAAATAACAGTCGGTGTAAATCCGAAATTCAGGGAAGCGTTATTCAGGAAACGTGAAGAAAAAGTTATTATAGAAAATCAGATGAATGAACTGGCTCAAAAAATAACTCTTATCGCGCAGTCCACTCCTGAAGCTGCGCTTAATTCCCGAATCGGCATATATAAAAAACAATGGAATGAATGCTGTGAAAAATCAACAAGACTTAAAAACGAAGTGGAAGAGCTGGAAAAAGAATATTACAACACCGCCGATCCGCAGGTTGAAGTAAGCAAAACTGTTTATCCGGGCACTACAATAAAAATTCGCGAAGCAAATTACGAAGTAAAAGAAGAGTTAACACACGTAAAATTTATTCTTGTTGAAAACGAAATTGTTGTAAAACCGATTCAGGCATAAATCAGCACACCAAAAATAATCTTTGTTCGGTGAATTTGCTTGCATTGTAACATGTCTTCAGTTTTATTTGATCTTCGTAGTTGAATATATTTATCAAGAATATAGAAAGTGAAGCTTAATATGCGAGTATTAAAAAACCTTTTTGACAATAATAAAAAATGGGCTTCGGGGATTAAGAAAAATGACCCTGACTTTTTCATCAAATTATCAAAACAACAAAATCCTGAATACCTGTGGATTGGTTGTTCAGACAGCCGTGTACCAGCAAATCAAATCGTTGATCTTCTTCCGGGAGAAATATTTGTTCATCGCAATATAGCTAACATGGTGATTCACACGGATCTTAATTGTTTATCTGTCATCAAATATGCCGTGGACGTTTTGAATGTCAAACATATCATTGTCTGTGGACATTACGGCTGTGGTGGAGTTAAAGCAGTATTCGAAAATAAAAATCTTGGACTGATTGATAACTGGTTAAACGGAATAAAAGATATTTACCATCAGAATAAAGAAAAACTTAATTCGCTTAACAGCGAGAACGAAAAAATAAATCTATTATGCGAATTAAACGTAATGAAACAAGTGGCAAATGTCTGTCAAACATCCGTTGTTCAAAACTGCTGGAAAACCGGAAAGAATTTATCAGTTCATGGATGGATTTATAATATTGAAGACGGTATTCTGAGAGACCTTAATGTATGCATTACAGGTCTGGACGAAGCATCAAAACTCAGTAATAATGAGTTGAGATAATCATCATCTCCGGGGATGCTTCAGTAAAATATTAGGTTCTCCGATCACAATGATAAGAACCATAAATTATTTTCTATGAAATGTTATAGATAGAATCAATAGTCTGACGGCATTATATTTCAACATGTAAAAAGTTGTACCTCGGGATTTATTCAACTGTGATAAATATTATATTGTATTAAATTGACTTTTTCTCCTCACAAATTATTAGGAATGGTTTTTCCGGATAGTAAAACAAATTTTTATACTTGTCGTTTCTCACCGACCGGTTCCGAGAAAAATCAAATGAATTTACGATGATGATATCAGAACTATAGGGGACTCTTGCGATACTTTTATCCGATGAAAAAGATGAGATTCTCAAGAAGATGTAACTCAGAATCGAATTAGCTCATAGACAGGTAAAAAATAAAGAAGCGCTCATAACACGGCTTAAAAAAGTTAACTGAATTTTTTGAATAAATATTTTCATTGACGAGGAGTATTTCTGATGCTGAAAAATTTTTTTCACCTCAAATGTATTTTACTGTTTTTTTTACTTCCCTCTTCTGTTTTCCCACAGTCAGTTTTAATCAACGAAGCCTCATCTTCCAATAATAACCTGATCTTTGACGAGGATGGAGATGACTCTGACTGGATAGAGTTCTTTAATAATAGCTCGGCTCCTTTCGATCTGACGGGATTTTATTTAAGCGATTCAAGGAAAGACCTGGAGAAGTGGCAGTTCCCATCCACAATAATCGCTCCCGGTGAGTATCTTCTGGTTTTCGCTTCGGATAAGAACAAATCTATTCAGATAAAACACTGGGAAACTGAAATACGCGAAGGCGATACCTGGAAATATTTTCTTCCGCAAAGTGAACCGGACTCTGAATGGAAAAATAACGGGTTTGATGATTCGGGATGGAACTCCGGGCAAACCGGAATCGGTCACAGTGATAATGACGACAGAACAATAATTGCGAAAAATATTTCCGTGTTTGCGCGAAAAACATTTACTGTCACCGACTTAACTTCTGTGTCAAAAGTAATTTTTTACATTGATTATGATGACGGATTTGTAGCTTACCTTAACGGAGTTGAATTTGCCCGCTCAAATATGGGTGAAACTAATTCTCCTGTGACGTTTAACCAGACTGCTTCTGCATCGCACGAAGCTTTAATCTACCGCGGTGAAAGTCCCGAAGCTTACGAAATTGATGCTGATATTTTGATTGAAGGTGAAAATGTTCTCGCAGTTCAGGTTCACGATGTGAGCAGAAATTCAACCGATATGACTTTAATTCCTTTCTTAAGTTTTGGTCTGAATGAAATTCCTTCCAACGCAAAGGGTGCGCCTGAAATTCTTAATTTAAAGACCGACAATCTTCATACAAATTTTAAACTAAAAGCCGAAGGTGATGATATTTATTTAACATCAGGCGGAATTGTGATTGATTCATTAATTCTTCCTGAACTTCAGTCAAACATTTCTTTCGGACGAGTCAGTGGTTCGGAAGAAACATTCGCGTATTTTATAACTCCAACTCCGGGATCGGAAAATACAGGAGATTATTTCCTGGGAGTTACTCCCGAAGTGACTTTTAGTCAGCCGGGAGGTTTATATTCAACATCACTGAATATTTCGCTGTCGACTGATAACGCTGAAATTTATTACACTCTTGACAGCTCAGATCCGACAACCGCATCCCAAAAATATTCTTCCCCAATAAATATTACTTCAACAACAGTTGTAAAGGCAAAATCTTTTATTGACGGATTTCTGCCCGCTAAAATATTTGTGAATAGTTATATCATAAACAGCGATCATGATCTTCCCGTAATTTCACTTTCAACTGATCCGAAAAATCTTTGGGATTATAATGAGGGCATCTATGTTGATGGTCCGGGATGGACGCCATCGGAACCGCATTACGGCGCGAACTTCTGGATGGATTGGGAAAAACCGGCTCACGTTGAATTGTTCGAACAGGACGGAGAAGGATTTTCTGAAAATTGCGGAATCAAAATTTTCGGCGCCTATAGCAGATCCCACGCACAGAAATCTCTCGCGGTTCATTTCCGCGGGCAATACGGAACTTCCGAACTTGATTATAAATTATTCCCATGGCTTCCTTATAAAAACTATAAATCATTCGTGCTGCGTAATTCAGGCAACGACTGGATGTATACAATGTTGCGCGACGGATTGATGCAAAATATCGCGCTCGGCACTGACACCGACGGTTTGGCGTTTCGTCCGGCGGTTTTATACTTAAACGGTGAATATTGGGGTATCCATAATATCCGCGAAAAAACTAACGAAGATTACCTCTCGCAGCATCATGGTGTTGATCCTGACCAGGTGGATATACTTGAAAATGAATATGAAATAGTCGAGGGATCAAATGAAGATTATCTTGAACTTACTGATTTCTTAAATGCCAACTCACTTGAGTCTGAAACAAATTTTAATTTCGTCAACAGTCGGATTGAAACTGAAAATTTCGCGACTTATCAACTGTTAAATATATTTTTCGACAACACAGATTGGCCGGGAAATAATATTAAATACTGGAAATCATGGGAAACCGGTTCAAGATGGCGCTGGCTTTTATACGACACTGATTTCGGATTCGGTCTTTATCAGGGGGGCGCGTATTATGATAATACTCTGTCGATAGCTCTTAGTCCCAACGGACCTTCATGGCCTAATCCGCCATGGTCAACTTTACTTTTAAGAAAATTATTAACTAACAACAGCTTTAAGAATTACTTTGTTAACCGCGCCGCTGATTTGGCTAACTCTAATTTCACGAACGCTCATGTTTCTGATTTAATTGACTCGCTCGGCGCATTAATTGAATCGGAGATTTCACGTCATAGTGAAAAATGGGGAAACTTTTCCGGCGGGAGCTGGAATTTGAATATGGATAATTTGAGATATTTCGCTCAAAATCGGCCAACCGCTTTTCTTTCATTCTTCAATGATTATTTTACTTTAGGCGGTACGAGTTGGTTAACTTTAGTAAACAAAAATCCCGAGCGCGGAGCTGTTCAGTTAAATTCATTACTTATTTCTCAAAAAGAATGGCAGGGCGTTTATTTTAATAATAACGATATTGAACTAAGAGCCGTCCCTAAAACCGGTTATAAATTTTCAGGCTGGAGAGGAAGTATTAATTCAGATTCTGAAATCATAACCGCCAGTCCGGCAACAGCGATAAATGTTGAAGCTGTTTTCACACCTGATGGAAACGGTAACGAAATGGTAGTGATAAATGAAATAAATTATAATTCCAATTCATTATTTGACACGGAGGACTGGATAGAATTTTACAACAATTCAGATAATGAAATTAATTTATCAGGATGGAAAATGAAAGATTCCGATCCGGTTAATGAATACGTATTTCCTGAAGGCACTGTGTTAACTGATTATTTGGTTCTTACGGCAAATCTTGAAATGTTCTCTCCCCTTTTTCCGCAGGTTACCAAAGTTATCGGTAATTTTGATTTCGGATTTAGCGGCGGAGGTGAAACTATTTATTTACTGAATCCGCTTAACGAAATTATTGATTCGGTGAGTTATGATGACAAAGCACCCTGGCCTGAGGAGGCTGATGGTGACGGGTTTACTCTTGAACTCAAAGATCCGAATCTCGATAATAATCTTCCCGAAAGCTGGACAAAATCAGTAGGCCACGGAAGTCCCGGATCTGTTAATGGAAGTTCAACGGCTAATGAGTTCCCGGACAATTCTGAATTAACAGACAGATTATTTCCAAATTATCCTAATCCGTTTAACTCACAGACACGAATCTTTTTCACTTTGAGTAAAAGAGATAATGTACAACTTAATATTTATGATGTCCTCGGAAGAGAAATTTTTTCTTCTATGGAAATATATGAAGCCGGAAGTCATTCACAACTAATCGATTTTAACCAGCACGCAGGCAGATGCGCTTCAGGCGTTTATTTATTAGTGCTGAATACTTCCAGTATGAGAGAAGTTCAGAAAATGGTTTATCTGAAATAAGGAAATAATTCCTGATCGGAATAAGTACAATCAGGAATTTTTACTTCATGATATTTTTTCAACTTCATATTTTTTTGATCAGTTTGTTAGATTATTTTCGCACAAAAATCTAAATTAGTTTTTAAGATGCTTTTAAGGATCATTTTTTAATAGGCACCGCGGTGAATGATTATCAATCATCCGGCAAAGATGAAAAATCAATTGAGCTGATTAAAAAACATTTTAACAGCATAACTCCTGAAAACATGTTGAAATGGGAACGCGTTCATCCAAAACCGGGAGTTTATAATTTTGATCCAGTCGATAAGATGATGGCTTTCGGTGAAGAAAACAACATGTTTATCATCGGGCATTGTCTTGTCTGGCATAGTCAAACACCAAAATGGGTTTTTGAAGATGAAAACGGAAACCCAGCTACGCGGGAACAACTTCTTGAAAGACTCAAGGATCATATTTTTACGGTTGTCGGAAAATACAAAGGTCGAATCAAAGGATGGGATGTTGTTAATGAAGCTGTGATGGAAAACGGTGAATTGCGCAATAGCCCTTGGTTACGGATAATCGGTGAAGACTTTATTGAAAAAGCTTTCATGTGGGCGCATGAAGCCGATCCCGATGCTGAACTTTATTACAATGATTTCAACATGTGGCACTCGGGAAAAGTTGAAAGAGTAGTAAATCTGGTTAAGGAATTTAAAGAAAAAGGTATAAGAATTGACGGCATCGGGTTGCAGGGACACTGGGGACTTGATTACCCACCGATGGATGAACTTGATGAAGCTATGTCCGCCTATGCAAAAACAGGTTTGCAATTATTAGTCACTGAACTTGACATGGATATACTTCCGCAACCATCACAGGAAACAGGCGCTGATATTTCCAGGAATTTTGAACTTCGGAAGGAATTGAATCCATACCCCGATGCGCTTCCCGATTCAATGATTACTGTTCAGACAAACAGATTTGTTGAATATTTTTCTATGTTCAATAAATACAAAGATAATATCAACCGTGTAACTCTTTGGGGAGCTTACGATACCCAATCATGGAGGAATCATTGGCCGGTAAGGGGCAGAACCGCTTATCCGTTGTTGTTTGATAAAAATTTTCAACCCAAACCGGCAGTTGAAGCGATTATTAATGAGGTTATGAAATAATATATTTTTCTCAGAACCATTAGTATATTTTATCGGTTTAGTCAGATACAATAATTAGAGAACACGATGCCGAAAAAATATTGGTTATTCAAATCCGAACCGGATGTTTTCTCAATTGATGATCTTGCGGCTGAGAAAGACCAGATTACTTACTGGAACGGTGTTAGGAATTACCAGGCGCATAATTTTATTCGCGACGAAATGAAACGTGGCGACATAGTTTTATTTTACCACAGCAATACCGAACCTAACGCCGTTGTCGGTGAGTGTGAAATTGTAAAAGAAGCATACGATGATTTTACAGCCTTAGACCCGGACTCACCATATTTCGATCTGAAAAGCACCAAAGATAATCCCGTTTGGATGATGGTGGATATTAAACTCAAGAAAAAATTTAACACACCTGTTACACTTGCTGAAATCAAGAAGAATAAAAAACTACAGAATATGCGTCTTGTGCAAAGAGGAAACAGATTGAGCGTTTTTCCTATCGAAGCTGAAGAGTATCATGAAATTATAAAACTTAGCGGCAAATAATAATTTATGAATGCCGGAAGAGTCAGAAAATTAAAAGACGCACCCATAAAATCCGGTCAGTTTGTTTATTGGATGCAGCGCGACCAGCGGGTGAATGATAACTGGGCTTTAATTTACACCCAGAATGCAGCGCTTGAATCTAACTCAACTTTAACCGTAATTTTTTGTCTCGTCCCTGAATTTCAGAATGCAACAATCAGGCAATATGATTTCATGCTGAAAGGTCTTGAAGAAGTTGAGAAAAATCTGAGATGTAAAAACATCCCTTTCGTGATGTTGAGTGGAAACCCGGCAGAAGAGATTCCAGGATTCCTGAAGAAAATAAATGCATCATTTCTTGTTACTGATTTTAATCCACTTGGTTTTATTTCGAATTGGAAAAAAGAAATCGCGGAAAAAATAAATATTCCTTTTCATGAAGTGGATGCTCATAACATTGTACCCTGTTGGCAGGCTTCAGATAAACAGGATTTTGCCGCTTATACGATTCGTCCGAAGATCAACAAACTTCTTGATGAGTTTCTTGAGGAATTTCCGGTAGTAAAAAAACAAACCAAAAGCGTTATTCTGAATGAAAACAATTGGTCGGAATTAAGAAAAAAATTAAGAATAGATCAAAATGTAAAACCGGTTGATTGGATAAAACCCGGTGAGAATGAATCTCACAAAATGCTGGAAGAGTTTATTAATGAACGATTTGAAAATTATCACGTTGAAAGAAATGATCCGGTAAAAAATAATTCATCTCATTTATCACCTTATTTTCATTTCGGACAACTCTCTCCGCAAAGAGCCGCTCTTGCAGTCTCGCCATTAATTCATTCTGAAGAATCGCGAAAAGCTTTTCTTGAAGAATTAATTATCCGTCGTGAGCTGTCGGATAACTATTGTTTTTACAATCCGAACTTTGATTCACTTGAAGGAATTCATCCGTGGGCGAAAGATACTCTGACAAAACACAGAAAAGATAAACGCGAGTTTATTTATTCTCCCGATGAATTTGAGAATGGGTGTACACATGATGAACTCTGGAATGCCGCGCAAATGGAATTGGTAACTACCGGGAAAATGCATGGTTATATGCGTATGTATTGGGCAAAAAAAATTTTAGAATGGACCAAAACTCCCGAAGATGCTTTTAACATTGCGCTTTATCTGAATGATAAATATGAACTTGACGGGCGCGATCCAAACGGGTATGTCGGCATCGCCTGGTCAATTGGCGGTGTTCATGATCGCGCATGGACAGAACGCCCTGTGTTCGGAAAAATTCGTTACATGAATTATAACGGATGCAAACGCAAGTTCGATGTGAAATCCTACATCCAAAAACATTTACGATAAAAGAATTTCTTTTTTATGATGACGAATTCAACCGCGGTATTACGAATTACTATTTCATTTAACAGGACATAATATATCTTCTAAAGAAAATAATAATCACCGTATGTCGGTGCGTTAACTCCCTCGTCAGTGTGCTGATTTACAAACTGCCAGGGTATTTTGTGAAAAGCTTTTATTGTATCGTATGCTTTCCACCAACAATCCTGATCTTCAACAAAAACAGAAGCCGCTTCATTATATTCCACAAAATAGAGATGAGGTATTGATCCAACAAATTTGAATACACGATGAACGGCATACTGCGCCCACCTTTTAATAACCTGTGGATCGGAATAATCATACCACGGGGGCGGAGCCCAGTCATAGTCTTTATAAAAAGTAATACGGTATGTGTCCTTAAACTTATTCCAGTTTCTGAAAAGATATCTTAACTCGGATGTACAAATGGGCACCTTTTTTTCCTGGGTTTCTTCATTTGTAACCATAGTCCCGTTAACAATTGTTTTCATATCCATACCGTCAAGAATGTAATGAATACAACTTTTACTTTTTTGTCTGGCAAAAAAATCAATTGCGAACTTACATGAGCGTCGTATGGCAAGATCACCGATTACGGATGTAATTTTCCCTTCTAATTTTTGAATTTCACCAGTAGTGATACTTGATGGAATTGGTTGTCCGAATTTATCCCTGATAACAAGATATTTTTTAAGCGCATGAACGAGAGGAAATTCCTGCGGTTGAGTTATAATTACTGATTTCATCAATGAACCCGGTCCATATCCTACATGTTTTTCAAGGGCTTCAAAATATTCTTTATATCTGGTAAGAAGTTGTTCTTCATATCTTTGATGGAGTGGCATGTATCTTGATTTTTCATTTGATGTCAGCCATTTAGTTTTCTCTCTGCCAAACACTTTCTCCATTGTACCTTTTGTATTTGTCACGCTAAGTAATCCTGAGGATTTGTTAAGCTGTGTTTTAAATAATCCCGGCTCGATGACAACATTATAAGCATTTATAACATTATGGGAATATCTCTCGTGCGCTCTTTCCATGTCAAGCGGATATTTATTCCCCATTATTACTTTATTAATTTTTCTAGGTGGATTGGGATATGTAAAGTATAAATTCAGCAGGTACTCATGAATGAACTCCCCCATACCGTATATTAAATCACTGTCTTTATTGAATAACAAATAGAAATCTTTCATTCTCTCTTCTCATATTTAATCAACCCTATGGCTGACACGAGGCTTTATTGCAGACTAAATATAAACAGGGAGTGAGAGCCTGAATTTAAAATGGGTATAAGCTGCCGGATATTGGGTATAAAAAATAAATGGATGGTACAAAATGTTTTAAATAGGATTGGTTTTTAAAAATAGAAAGCGGGATAGTCAAACATCTATCCCGTTAAATTCGATTACTCAATTTCAATCAGCAAATCATTTTTCGCTACTCTCTGGTCTTGTTCAATGTGTAAGGTTTTTATTTTTCCGGACATCGGCGCATAAACACGGTTTCTCATTTTCATGGCTTCAAGAATAAAGAGTTCATCATGTTTTTTCACGGTCTGCCCTTTCTTAACCCGAATCTCGCGAATAGCGCCTGGAATAATCGCTCTGATAATATGCGGATCAGCAGGTTCATATTTTCTGTGGTTCATAACTTTCTTAGTGATAAAAGTTTCATAAACCGTATCGTCAATAATTAATTTTCCTTTTTCTTTTTCCATAATTAGAATGGGGGAACTCCATGTTTTTTTTGTGGTCTGATTTCCTGTTTATTTTCAGCTACTTGTAATGAATGAATTATTATCTCACGGGTTTTTTCAGGATCAATAACAGCATCAACATGCCCGTTTGCGGCTGCTACATAAGGGTTCGCGAATTTCTCCGTATACTCGGCAACTTTTTCTTTACGCATTGCATCTGGATCTGGAGCAGAAGTTATTTCTTTTCTGAAAATAATATTTGCCGCGCCTTCCGGTCCCATCACGGCAATTTCAGCTGTCGGCCAGGCAAACACAAAATCGGCTCCCAGGTGTCGCGAACACATTGCAATATAACCTCCGCCATAAGCTTTACGAAGTATGAGTGTGATTTTCGGAACGGTTGCCTCGCTGTAAGCATAGAGAACTTTTGCGCCGTGTCGAATTACGCCCGCATGTTCCTGATCAACACCGGGTAAATAACCGGGAAGATCGACAAGCGTAAGTAATGGAATATTAAAAGCATCGCAGTAACGAATAAACCTGGCTGCTTTATCTGATGAATCAACATCAAGTACACCGGCAAGAACAAGTGGCTGATTGCCGATAACACCGACAGTCTGACCATCGATCCTGGCAAATCCGATTACAATATTTTCAGCCCAGCTTTCCTGTACTTCAAAAAAATCAGAATCATCAGAAATTGATTTTATGATATTCCTAATATCATAGGGTCTGTTTGGTTCGGCAGGAATAATTTTTTCAATATCGAATGCCGATCTTGGCGGAAGCGATTTCATACGATCCGGTTTCTTTCTATTATTCCAGGGAATATAACTGAGAAGTTTTTTTACCTGATCGAAACATTCCACTTCTGTTTTTGCGAAAAAGTGGGCGTTACCTGTTATTTCAGTTTGAACTCTGGCGCCGCCTAAATCTTCCATGGAGATTTCTTCTCCGAGAACTGTTTTAATCACCTCGGGTCCGGTGATGAACATTTTGGAAATATTTTCCACGACAAACGTGAAATCGGTCAGAGCAGGTGAATATACAGCGCCTCCCGCGCATGGACCAAGAATAACAGAAATCTGAGGAACAACACCAGAGGCCTGAGTATTCCTGTAAAATATCTCACCGTAACCTGCAAGCGAATTAACACCTTCCTGAATTCTAGCCCCGCCGGAATCATTAATTCCAATTAAAGGTATTCCGTTCCTTACAGCATGATCCATCAGTTTTATTATTTTACGGGCGTGCATAAGACCCAATGAACCACCCGCTACAGTGAAATCCTGAGCATAAACACAAACAGGGTGACTGGCCACCGTACCGGTTCCGGTTACAACACCATCAGCATTAAGCTGCGTTTTGTCCATGTTAAAATCAGTGCACTTGTGCTCAACAAATAAATCATATTCATGAAAAGAAAACGGATCCAGCAATAATTCAATCCTCTGTCTCGCCGTCATTTTTCCCATCGAAACCTGTTTCAGGAAAGCTTTTTCTCCTCCACCTGTACTCGCTTTATCTTTCCGGGTAAAGAAGTCCATTATTTTTTTTCTTAGTGCCACAGTATTTTATTATCCCTCTTATTCTTTGTATAAATGTTACTTCGATTCTTTATGTGATAGGAAAAAATAGACAAATCTTTTTAAATAGAAAACTTGACTTTCATGCGGAACTTAAGAGTCAAACCGATGAATAAATGATTCTTTTTAGATTTTCTCAATTTTTTGATAGAGCGTTCAAAAATCTGACGCCTTTCAATGTGTCTTCCTAATCTACAGTTTGAATTCAGGGAATTTACGGGTAAAGAATCTTTAATAAAAATGGCATATAAGTTGAATAATAACTCAGAAAAAGAAAAAAATGAATATCAGATTTATCATATCGTATATTCTTTTTGTCTTAGTCTTTCTAGCCTCTCTTGCCATTTGGGGTTAATAAGAGTCTTGAGGAGAAAATGAAAAGGTTACTATTCGTACTACTTGCAATTACTTCAGTTTGTTTTTCACAGTATAACGATGAGCGAACAACTGAACAAAGTTTTGAAAATTCACCGCTGTTTTTCAATAGCTCATTTATAAATACCTATGGTTTAACCAGTTTTCAGAAGGTTTTACCCGGACTTGTAAAAGACCCTTTCATGGATATTTACCTGAATCCTGCCAATGTGCCTGACTTAAAAGGAAATGATATTCTGGTATATATTGATTTCACGAGCGATCGACAGAAACAGGAAATTATTAATTACTATCCTTACCCATATTACTATTTAAGTGATACTTATTATGCCCCTACACTCGACCCCCGCTGGCTGAGTAACTCCCGACAGGAACCGGCGCCCATAGCCACCCTAGGAATAATAACCAATCCTCTTGGTAAAAACCTTAGTGAGTTTATAGTAGGGGCAACTTATCAATTGTTATATAAGGAAGACAGGTTTTATAATGTGCCTTATTGGATTTATAATTACAGCCCGTATCTTGATTCTTTTAATTCCGTTCGAACAGACGAAAGCGATCAAAATATTCCTGTGATCGACAGGTATAGCGGAACTGATCACATGACAACTGACGGACATCTGCTAAATATATTCGCTTCCTATCAGTTATCCGCTGAACTAAGTCTGGGAATAAATTTTAGCGGAGTCTGGCATAACCGCGACGGCTCATACCTCGATCAGAGTCAGGATGAATACGGTGATTTCGACGATAGCGAATGGTCAAATAAACAATTTCAGGAACGTTCGCAGGAATATTCTCATACCGACTTCAGTGCAGGTATAAAATATTCACCTGATGAAAAAACAGGAATAGGATTAAAACTGGGATACCTCAAGGGAACAGCCGATCAAATATACAGCTCAGAAAACGAATATCTCTACAAATACAGCATTTATAACAATGATGCAAACTGGAGTGAAAGTTTCTCAGAATCATTCACCAACCAAATCTGGAAACATGACGGCGATGTGAAATATCTGGGATTATATTACGATAAACTTATTAATGAAAATACTTCCGTCAAATTGTTTTACAGGTATAATAATTCTTCGCTTGATCTTACGAGCAGTTCATCTATTACCGATACCTCCTACTACGAATCAAGCTGGGTAAGTACTTATAATTACGATGAGTCGCATTCCCTCAATTATTCATCCACAAAAGATTTCAGAAATAGTACCGGCACTAAGGATGTGTACAGCCATGAAGTTGGATGTTATATTAATTGGATTCTGAATGACAACATAAAATTTTCTGCCGGTCTGTATTATCAAATGAATTCTTCAGAAACCAAAACTAATGAACCTGTGCTTGCTCATCGTTATTCATATTATGACTATACTCATACAAATTATCCAAACAACAGAAATTCACTAACACTAAATGAAGATAAACTTCTGGAATGGAATTATGAATCAAAGTACTGGACTCTCCAAATACCTATGATACTTAACATCCAGGCAACCGAAAATCTGGGAATAATTTTAGGACTCGCACGAAAACTCGAAACCTGGAATTCTGAAGACGTTACAACCGCATATTTTATTTACAGAGATGAAATGGAAAACGAAAGACATATACGCGAAGAAAATTTCGGGGAAAGATACAGGCAACCTGAAACAAATATCTCGGAAAATACAACCGATTTTTTTGCAGGACTTAATATAACTATTTCGGAAAAACTGCTAATCCGTTTACTTGTTGATCCCGACTTGAATGATTCTCCCAAGTTCAAACAATGGCATCTGAGTTTTTACGGATTACTTTAAAATAAACTCTTCCCCATATGCTTGAGATAGTGTTCTCTAAGCAAAAAGAAGCGGATGGTATATTGTCCGCTTCTTTCTTTTTTAATTAGTAAATTAATGCCGGTTAGAAAAAGAAACATGATAAACCTTAAAAACAAATACTATAAAGTCAGAATCATCGTAACATTTGCTCTCATCTCAATTTTGTTGCTTTTGGGAATGTCGAGAGCAAGTTACTATTTTGTAAAAGATTTATACCTGCAACAACTTTCCGATCAGCTTACCCTTGTTTCAAATTTTTTGACGGAAGATATTGATGAAGAAATGATTGAATTATTGGATCTTGGTGAACCAACAAGCACGGTAAGAAAATATTTCTCCAGCCACTTGCAAAAACCTTCGGTTGAAAAATTAGAATCGGAAATATTTATTTTCAACAACGATATGGAAATTGTGTTTTCTTCTGAAACTGAAATCACAAACTCCGAGCAATATCCTGAATTATTTTTATATCAAAGCGATATAATATCCCTCACGAATAAAAGTATTTTTGTAACTACCCCGTTCAAGGGAATTGACCAATACTGGTACCTCTATAGCTTTCAGAAAATTGGATCGAATTTATTCCTGGCGATTAAAGCTCCGGCGGTTAAGTTTTCGAAAATTGAGGAGTTTGATTTCCTTTTCTGGATGTTAGGATTTGCGGGAGTTATAATTATTGTAATAATAAGTTGGTTCCTCGCTAATTCAATAATACGACCGATTTACAAGCTCGTGAATTTCAGCGAAGATATTGGTAATAACAATCTTGATTCTCCGGCTCCGGGTAATATGAAAGGCGAACTTTCTATACTTAGCCGAACAATGGATACGATGAGAAAAAATATTTTACGACACCAGAAAGAACGTGAAAATATGCTTGCACAAATTGCACACGAAATCCGTAATCCCCTGGGAGGAATTGAATTACTAGCCGGTTTAACACGTGAAGACCTGGAGAAAAATAATCTTAGCGGTGAGTACCCAAAAAAAATCCTTGATGAGGTTTGCGGATTGAAAAAATTAATTACATCCTACCTTAATTACAGCAAGCCAACTCCCGCCACGCCTGAAGATGTTAGTATAGAATATTTGGTTGATGATGTTCAAAGAATATTTGAAAATAAACTGAAAGAAAAGAATATCGATTTAAGAAAAGAAATAACTGTCCCGAAAATAAAATTTGATAAAGAACAGCTAAAGCATATAATCATGAATTTAGTCGCTAACTCAATTGATGCCATTAAATCAAATGGTTTGATTAATATTCTGACTTTTTCGATAAATGGAAATGTCATTATCTCTGTAACTGATGACGGAACCGGAATTGCCGATGACAATTCAAAAAATATTTTCGAACCGTTTTTCACAACAAAAAAAGAAGGTATCGGATTAGGTTTAGCCATCTCAAAAAAATACTGCGACGAAAACAACGCCGAAATAAAATTAACTAATAATTCTCCCCAGGGAGTTACATTCAGCATAATTAAAGAAGTATAACATGGAAAAAGAAAATATTCTGGTTGTTGAAGATAATGAAACAATGCTTCTGGGAATTAAAGAAACCCTGAAACGCGGTTCGTATAAAATCGCTGCTTTCAATAATGGCGTTGATGCCCTGAAACACGCTGCCAACGAATCGCAGGATATTGCCATTCTCGATTTAAAAATGGAACCCCTCAACGGAATTGAAGTCCTGAAAAAGTTAAAAGAAATTCTTCCGGGCATTGAAGTACTCATGATATCAGCTTATGGAACAGTGGACGAAGCAGTTCAGGCAATGAAACTCGGTGCAACTGACTTTTTAACAAAACCCTTTTCACCTGATGAGTTAAGAATCAGAATTAGTAATCTTGCTAATAAAATTGAAAACCGAAGGCAGCTCGAAACTCTAAGAGAACAAAATGAATTATTGTCGGAGGAAATTTCGAGGGATTTTTCTGAGATCGTGGGAAATTCAAATCCAATAAATGAAATATTTATATTGATCGATAAAATTGCAGAAAGCGACAGCTCGGTTCTTATTCACGGTGAAAGCGGAACCGGGAAAGAATTAATTGCTCATGCAATTCATAACAGAAGTCTAAGGCACGACAAACCTTTCATAAAAATTAACTGCGGCGCCCTGAATGAAAATCTTCTTGAAAGTGAATTATTCGGTCATGAAAAAGGCTCGTTCACTGGGGCAATTAAACAAAAAAAAGGACGATTTGAGCTGGCAAATAAAGGCACTCTTTTTCTCGATGAGATCGGAGATGTTTCTCAAAATATGCAAGTGAGACTTTTGCGTGTTCTGCAGGAAGGCGAGTTTGAACGTGTCGGTGGTGAAGAAACATTAAAAACCGATGTGCGAATAATTGCAGCAAGCAACAAAGATCTTCAGAAATCAATTTCTGAAAATGAATTCCGCGAGGATTTATTTTACCGGTTGAGCGTTATCCCGATTAAAGTTCCTTCTCTGCGCGAACGGAAAAGCGACATCCCTCTTTTGATAAATCACTTTATGAAAAAACTTGTTTTAAAATACCGTAAAGAGGAGAAATCAATCAGTTCCGGCGGGTTAGATATGCTTATTGATTATTCCTGGCCGGGCAATATCCGTGAACTGGAAAATTTAATAGAACGTTTGTTTTTTATTTCATCCGGTAATTTTATTGATGAGGATTTAATTTCATCGCATCTGTTTAGAAATGTTTCAACAACGAACCTTTATGATAAGCTCCCCCTCGAAGAAGCTTTATTTGCTTTCGAGAAAAATATGATCGTTCAGGCTTTGAAAAAATCAGATGGAATAAAAAACCGGGCTGCTAAGTTACTTGGTATTAACACCAGTACATTATATTACAAACTGGAAAAATTCGGAATCAGCTAATGAAAAAGATTTATCAAATAAAAATTGCATCTATTTTCTTCTTATTATTCATAACAGGAAACAGCCTGTTTTGTCAGGATATATATGAACTGGAAAATAATTTATTTGTTCGTCTTCTTGCCTATCAGAATTTGCAGCTTCAGATAGATTCGCTCAATCAATCTTTAGAATCTATCAGCAACAGACTAACATCCTTAAGAAAAAATAAAGTTAAGAATGAAGAAGAAATTATGGCGGTTATGTCTTCTTCTGTTGCCGTAACCAACAAAATCAAGACCTTAAAAGAAGACCAGTTAGTCAGGGGAGAAAGGATAAAGACCATCCGTACAAAATTGTATAAACTATATGATGCGAAAATCGACTCGCTCAAACATCTTGACCCATCGGCAAAGAATACTCTCATCTCCCAACAAATAATGGACTTAACCGATAAAAAACTTCTTGTTCAACCAAAGATGGGGATACTCTCAATTAATCCTCTCAAGTTGCTGAACATAAATATCCAAACCTCAAAATCTTTGCACAAAGATCTCCTCAAGGAATATTTTACCAAAGCAATTACCGAAGTCGATTCACATCTTGTAATTTTATCAAACAGCATAGATGAAACTGATGAGATCCTGAGATTGAAACAACAGACTGAATCGTTCCTTGAAGAGTCATATCTTGAACATGAAACACGTCCAATGAATCTTTTTTCCAATACCCAAACTGCTATTCCACCTGGTGATTGGGAGGATACATTCACCGAAGGTGATAGAGGAAATACCGGAGATCTCAATTCCATTAAGAATAATACTTTGCTGGGGGCAAATACATTTGCAACTATTTTAAAACAACTTTCTGAATACAACTCTGCTATTCATCAAAGTGTTTATTCACGTTACAGTAATAAAGAAGCTAATATTTCACTCGAGGATTATTACAGCCTTCTCAAAGAAACAAAAAACAGATTACATGAATATCGCTCAGTTTTAATAAAACGATTAAACTTGTTCAATGAATCGAATTAATTTATTAATTATTTCACTCTTTTTTTTACACTGTGAATGTTATACGCAGTTTAAGTATAATATCGGACTCGGCTCAGGTCTATATTTTACGGGACAAAGCGCCGTTTACGATAACTCGCAAAAATATTTCACAGGACAACTGAGGCTTAATTATTCTTACAAGGAAGCTGCCCGCCGGGCATCAATTCAATTATTCGCTCTCCCGGAATTTTTCGGAAAAGATGATTTGGTTAAATCACTCAAATTGAAAATCGATGCCGATTACTCTGAAGTTCTCGAAAATTTGTCGTGGGGGGTTTCACTTTCAAAAAAGAATTATTTCTATAACGGACTGGGCATTAACAACAGTTTTGATATTTACATTTTTCAGTCGTTTATTGACTGGAAGATCGGAACACTTCCGGTGAAATCTTTAGTTGGTTTTGCTTACCAGGATATATCCGGCGCTCTTGAACAAAATTCCGATTTGATTTATATGAACAATAGTCTGTTTCATTATTTCGATAACTACACACAATTAAGCCTTGGAATATATCTCGAACGTTTTTCAATTTCTTCCGCGCTTAATAATACCGGTTGGCGTATTGGTCCTTCATTTGCTTTGAATTATCTCAAAGATTATATATTTGATTTACAGATAAAGTTTGTTCTTCATTCTTCAAAAGTGACCTCGGATTTTTCAAATGAAACAATTCTCCAGTTAATTGCAGGAAAATTATTAACCCGCGACTTAACATTATTTATAATGACTGATTATAGCTGGCGAAATCTTAATTATACAATTTCAGAGAACACCATTCCCTACTCTCTGATCGATAGCGAGAATAACATTAATATTAAACTTGGTTATAACCTCAGTCGCACTTCCGAAGTGTATATCAAAGGTGGTTACTTTAATCAGGATTTTCTAGAAAGAGATCTTTCACTTAAGGGATGGAATATAATTGCCGGATTCAAATTCGGAAATTAACTTTCATTTATCACGAGTATTATTTACCTGACTGATTTATGTTTGGCAAATATCCATTGATAATTATTCTTAATGAACAAAACAGTAATTTTCGATGCATTACACACAGTCGTGTAAAACAGCTTCATGAAACAGCAAGTTTTATTTTAATTCTTAGTTCAATTGTGAAGAGAAGAATCCCTTTTTATCTTCTTTAAAAAAGTTGATGACCCGGGTCGGAGTAAAAACGATTCAAATCAATCCCCGATTTTTCTCCGGCTATTATTTATTAATTAATGCAAATAATTTTCAATGCAGGCACAGATAAATATATTCGTAATTATTTTTTTTGTTAATGTTTTATTGCCGGATATAATTTTTACCGGCGATAGATATTTATTCTTTGATTTTATTTCAGGATAATTTTATTTTGTTATCAAAATTTCGAACAGGAACCACGGGAATGAAATTATAATCTGAATTTGACCGCGCAATTTGTAAAAAAGTATTAAGGCTTATTTCTATTAAAAATTGCCGAACATCAAATTCAATTATTTTGTCCCCGTGGCTTTGTATGCCGCGATCAAGCGGTTTTTTTTATTTTAAATCGGAGTTTTTGTGACAGACAAATATTTAAAATTTATAAAAGTATCATTTGCTTATGAAACTTCTTCCGACTTTATCATTAAGGAAGTTTCATTTCATATAACTAACGGGTGGACAGGTATCGTTGGCGCTAACGGAGCTGGTAAATCAACATTGCTTAAACTGAGCGCGGGATTACTAACTCCTACGGCTGGAAGTGTTCAGCATCCGAAGATTTCCGAATATTGTGAACAGAGAACAGATAATATCCCCTCAAATTTAGCCTTATTGCTCAACGATCATAGTAAACCTGCTTTTCGAATAATTGATTCTCTCATGATAAAGGATGACTGGCTGCAACGCTGGGATACACTTTCTCACGGCGAAAGAAAAAGAGCACAAATTGCTTCGGCATTATGGACAAATCCAGAGCTGCTCTCAATCGATGAGCCGACAAATCATCTTGACGGACAAGGACGATACTTGCTTTTCAATTCACTGAAAAATTTCCGTGGTGTTGGACTGCTCGTAAGTCATGACCGTGAGTTACTAGATGAACTTTGTCAAAAGATAATTTTTGTTGAGGATTCGTCTGTTAAAATTAAAGCAGGTAGATTTACGGCTGCATCACAACAATATCAACTTGAAAAGCAATCAATAATCTCTGACTATAACAGGAAAAAAGAAGAAGTGTTGAGAATTGGGAATGAGGTGAAAAACCGCTTGCGAATTGCTGAGAAAATCAAAAATAAATCATCAAAAAAACATGTCGGGAAAAAAGACCATGATGCAAAAGCCAGGATTGATCTTGGCAGAGTTACAGGGAAAGATGCTGTCGGAGGGAAATTAAAACGACAGTTGGAAGGACGGTTGATGCAGGCTGAATCAGAGTTTCAGAAACTATCTATACCAAAAGAAAGAAAACATGGAATTGCCATTCCTTCTAACTCCAGCGAAAAAAATTACTTATTCAAGATGGATGGCACAATTAAACCGTTAAACGACAACAAGTTTATTCATATACCTGATTTGATTATTACACCGGAGAACAGAATTGCACTTACCGGAATTAATGGAAGCGGTAAAAGTACATTGATAAAGCTTATTGTTCTTTCTCTGAATCTTAGTCCTGACAGGTTTGTATATATTCCTCAGGAAATTTCTCTCGATGAATCACATAAGATAATTACGCGAATAAAATCCTTATCAAACGATCAACTCGGTAAGTTGATGATTATTATCAGCAGACTTGGTTCTGACGCAAAACGAATTTTGGAGACTGAACTTCTAAGTCCCGGTGAAACAAGAAAACTGCTGCTGGCTTCCGGTATGTTGAACGAACCCGAATTTATCATAATGGATGAACCGACTAATCACATGGACCTTCCTTCCATTGAATGTATTGAGAATGCTTTGCGTGAAGTAAAGTCCTCACTTTTGTTGGTCAGCCATGATGTTGTCTTCCTGACAAGTCTTTGTAATATATTCTGGGAAATTCGGCAGACTGACGAAAAGAATTTTTGTCTCACGACGAAATAATGTTTCGATATGTATCGTAATGGTTTGACAATTAAAGCGAGTTGTAGTATATTCGTTTCGATATTTTTCTAAACATATGCACAACATTTATGAAAAGCGAAAAAACTCTGGAGATACTTAAAGCGCTGGGTGATAAAACCAGGCTTGAAATAGTTAAATTACTTTACAGGAAAACGGAATGCCTTGAGGAGCTTTCCGAAAAGTTTTCTTTGACTCCTGCAACACTTTCATTTCACATGAAGAAACTCGAAAATGCCGGACTCATCACGAAAGTAAGAGAACAATATTTCACAAATTTTTCTCTTATCCCGGATATATACAGGAAAACCTTGGGAGAAGTAATTTCAATTGATGAGATTCCTGATACCTCCGATGAGCGATTTAATAAAAAAATTATTGCAACATTTATGACTAAAGGAAAAATAAATCAATTTCCTCGGCAGCATAAAAAACGAAAAGTCTTACTAAAAGAAATCGCCAAACACTTCCAGGTTGGTAAAATATATTCTGAATCTGAAGTAAATACAACCATTGAAAATATTTTCCCGGATTATTGCACACTAAGAAGAATGTTGATAGATGAGGGTCTAATGGAAAGAAACAACGGCAAGTACCAGATCAAAACACAGGAAGAAATTAAAAACTCGTTTGAACAGGATAAAGAGAAAAACATGAAAACAGCCAGCGAAAGAAAACGTGAATTAAAGCTCATGTATAAAGAAACAAAAATTAAAATGGGCGTTTACAAAATTGAGAATACTACAAACGGGAAAATCTATCTCGGCACAACTCAAAACATTCCCGGCAGATTCAACAGACATGAGTTTTTGTTAAAAATGGGACTTCATCTTAACAAAGAATTACAGGCTGACTGGAATGAATTCGGGAAAGAGTGTTTTACTTTTGATTTGCTTGAAGAACTAAAAGAGCCTTCTGATTCAATACGGACAAATAACAAATTGCTCGACAAATTGAAATCCAAATGGCTGAAAAAACTTGAGCCTTTCGGTGATAGAGGCTATAACCGAAAAAATGTGAAATCGGATGAGGAATAGTTTACCTGATCACCTCACTTAGTTATAATTATTTTTAAACAGAATATTGATGAAGATTTTTTCCCTTTACTTTTGCATCTACTGAATCTCTTATAAGATTATCTTGACTGTTTATAAATATGCCCGATCCATGGTTCTTTATAAATTTTCCAACAGAGCTAAAAATTCCTCGTAACTTTTTCCTCCCTGAAAGAAATATTTCCTTACACCTTTTGAATCATAAATAAAAGTTGCGGGCAGAGCGCCGTTCCATTCTTTTTCAAGAAAATCAATCAGTTCCGGTTTTACTTTAAAATTATTAATGTAGACTCTGAAATTTATTTTTACCTTTTCAAGAAACGGAATTATCTTTTCCCTAATATCTTCGGGTTCGTCGGTGCTTATTGCCACTAAATCAATCTTCCCTTTGAACTTATCCTGGAGTTTAACCAGCGCGGGAAATTCTTCTCTGCACGGGATGCACCAAGTAGCCCAAATATTTAGAAGTAACGGTTTACCATTTCGTCCTTTTATCAGCTTCTCAAGCTGCTTTTCATTAATCGGCTGAACATTTATTGCCCCTGCCTTTTGGGAATAAACATCTGAGATCAATAAAACTAAAATGATGAGTCTGAAAATAAAATGTGAAAAATATACTTTCATTAATCGACTCTTTTAATTGTGCAGCCAAACGCTTTTGCTTTTGTTACAGAGACTTCTTTATCCGAAAGAATTTCTTCCAAAGCGTTTTCAAGGTTTCTTGAAGTAATCTCACTCTCCTTCCGGGAATCATCTATTCTTCCATGATACAGAATCTCGAAGTCGGAATTCAGCACGTAAATTTCCGGTGTAACCGAAGCCTTAAACTTATCCGCAATTTTGTTCTCGTGATCTTTCAGAATAACGAATTCGAATTTGTTTTCTTCGGCATGTTTCTTTATTTCATCTACAGATTCCTGTTTATTCGAATTTATGCCGACAAAGGAAATATTCTTAAGCGAATATTTTTTATGATACTCAACCATACGTTCATTGTAATCATTGGATATCGGGCATTGGGTAGCTATGAACATAACTACAATAGCTTTTGAGTTTTTGAAATCAGTCAGGGAATGTTCAATTCCGTTATAATCTTTCAGCGAAAAATTTTCCGCTTTTTCTTTTTCTGAAGCTGTTGATACACCTGAAAGAAGTAATAAAAGAATGAGGAATAAGTTTATGTTTTTCTTTGAAGTCATTTTAACCCTCTTTAATTATAATTGGATATCGTGTCCGTTAATATAATCAGAAGGAATAATATTGTCAAAAAATTTAGAGAACACTTAACTTAATTCTAACATCGGTTCAATAAGTCTAAATCACTTGAACAATTCTCAATAAAGATTGCTGACAAACCAGCAAGCTTTATGGCTATTACAAAATATAATTTATAAATCCGCCGGCTGTTTATTAATACAATTCCCTATTCGGTTTTTCAAGAGAATATTTTGTTTAGTACCGTCACCTTTTTGAAAGAATATCATGGATAATGTTGACTGCATGGTATCTTGTATTTTCGATGAACAGTTGACTCGTATCCGTTCCTGAGCATACTACTCCGGCCAGATAAAGATTTCTGATGTTGGTTTCAAAAGTATCGGGATGATAAACAGGAATTCGTGTTGATTCATCTTTGATATTTATCCCGGCATTTTCTAAAAATTCAAAATCCGGATGATACCCGGTCATCGCCAGAATAAAGTCATTTTCTATTTCTTTTTTTCCTTTCGGTGTTTCAATCACAACATATTTTTCTTTTATTAGTATTAAACGGCTGTTTAAGAAAACTCTAATTTTATTCTCTTTAATTCTATTTTCAATATCCGGAAGTACCCAGTATTTTACATTCTTCTCAAATTTATCACCGCGTACTACCATCGTAACTTCAGCTCCTCTTCTGTATGTTTCGAGGGCAACATCAACTGCGGAATTTCCAGCTCCGACAACCAGAATTTTCTGATCCGCGTAAGGATGTGGTTCATCATAATAATGTTTTACCTTTGCGAGATTTTCACCAGGAATTTTCAGGTAATTAGGATAGTCATAAAAACCGGTTGATATTATTACATGTTTTGTTTCATAGAGATTTTTTTCTGTTACCACTTTAAATGTTTCTTCATCCCGACTAATTGTCAATACTTTTTCATAAACATTTACGTTCAGTTCCCATTTTTCCTTAACCCGGCGATAATACTCCAGCGCTTCGGAACGGGTAGGTTTTACTCCGTGCGAAATAAATGGCACTTCCCCGATTTCAAGATTATCTGATGTGGAAAAGAACAACATATTTTTCGGATAATTATAAATCGAATTTACCAGACAACCTTTCTCAATTATGAGGTACGAAAGATTGTTCTTCTGGGCTTCGATCCCGCATGCTAAACCAATAGGTCCCGCGCCGATAATAATTAAGTCGTACATCCATTCAGCCTTTAGTTAAAATATATTTCCGTTAATTCAGTATAAAATAATCCTGTTTTTCATGAGACTCATTTCGTGATTTTTAATCTCTCAGGATCATTCTTAAAAGAAAGACAAGCATGATCATTTTCTTTTTCATATTTTTCTTTTGCGCTTAGTAAGGCAGCTTATATAATTGTAAATAACAATCAGAAGTTCCACTAACAATCAAAATATTTATGACAACTTTCAGGTATACTTTTTTATCGAGGTTTATTTATCGTTATTCAAATTTCCTGGCAACATTTTTACTTCTCTTACATGCCCTGGTTTCGTTCACCGCTTTATGGATCGACTGGATTAATATTTTCCCGCTGATTATTATTCTTATCATTATCTATATACTGAACAGATATTTTTACAGAATCTATAAATATTTCCCTTTCAAAATCGAGATAGATAACGAAAAAATCATATGCAGTGATTTCTTTTGGAAAAAAGAAGTAATAGAAATTGAACTGAAACAAATTGATAACATTACCGGCGGTGTCTTCAGCAAAAACACTACTTCGCCGATATACATTGAGCAAAAAACAAAAAACATCAAAATCGGTATATTACTTCACCTGAAAGGTTTCAATAAACTGTTAACAATAATTCTCAGTAATATTAACAACGAACTCTACCACAGATTACTTGACAGCATAAAGGCAAACCAGCAACTGTCGATATTTAAAAATAAAAAAGCCCCGAAAAAACAGGGCTCTCTATAAAAGTAATGCTAACATAAATCAACCGACAACGGCATCCTTGCAAGCTTTGGCGATTCTGAACTTTACAACTCTTTTAGCTGGAATTATAATTTCAGCGCCGGTGGCAGGGTTTCTTCCTTTTCTTTTCTTTCTGTTTACAACAACTAATTTACCAAGACCAGGAATAGTAAATCCTTTTTTTGCTTCTTTGTAGGCTAATGTAACAAATACATCGATAAAACCGTTTACATCCTTTTTGGTCATTCCTGTTTGCTTTGCCATGTGATCAACGATCGCGGCTTTTGTCATTGGTTTTGCAGCTGCCATGTATAACTCCTTTTAATTAATTAAAGAAAGGTTGAGCAAAAGTAAATAAATTAACTTACAAAACAAATTAATTTCCCAAATAATAACAAACTATATTAATAATCACAAGCGGAAATAACATTGATTTTATTGGCTGAAATATACTCTTTCTTGTAGGGAATGTAATCACTATTTTTCAGAAACTCTTTTTATTATCAAGTTGACTATCTCTATGAAGAACTTTTTTTGTTGCTTAATTCTTTTATTCATAACAAATCAGTTAATGGCTATGGTTCCACAGTTCAACATTAATGATTCATCGGGGATTAAGCTATACGATACTGATTCTTCTGACCTGACAATAAATTCCGACAGCACCGTTGTTGACTCACTTAATTTAGGAAAAGTCAGTGCCGATACTTTAAAACCAATGTTTAAAAGTAATGATCTTGGAAGAGAAGGATTCGGGAGTAAAATAAAACAGAATCAAATAAGAGAATCCGACTACAGATACACGGGAAATTTTATAACACTTCTCCCCTTCGGTTATTTAAATGATCTGGGAAGCATGGGTGCTTATAACGAATCTTTAATATACGGTTTCGGTTTTGATAATATTTCTTTTTTGTCGGATGATATTACAATCAACAATAAATTAACCAACTCCCTGGATTTGCATTTATTTCCTTCCGAATCAATTGATTCAATTGTGCTCTCTCCCTTAAGCAGAGGATTTTTGTACAACACGGAAAACAACCCTGTTGCATTAAGTGCAATCACAAAAGACAGATTTGATTTCATACCTTATACACGCATCCGGTATCATCAGGGACCGACTGAAGAAGGATTTATTGACGCAATGTTCAGCGCTTATGTTACTAACCGATTGAACGTTTCAGTTCAGTTATCCAACATGAGCAAAAGAAAAGATTACGCAAACTCGGATTATGGAAACTGGACTGGCAATTTTGTATTACACTACATTCTCTCGAATAAAATTAATATCCTTGCACATTACAGGTATAATAAAGTCAGAACTCCCTTAAACGGTGGGATTAATATAGCATCCATCCATGAGCTTTACCCGAATGATGAGCAAAACGAAATATTATATGACAACATTTCAGCTCCTGTTCATTACTTAACCCGTTATCAAAAACAAACCGCACACAGTTATGATATTCAATTCCTCAGTAATATTTTTTTCAATCAACCTTCAACTCTAACTTTTTATTATCATTATGGACTAACCGAATTCCGGCAAAATGAAAATAACAATGAGACAGGGGTCGATTCAATAATTAATAATAACGCGTATGAAACTTATGGGATGCAGTTTACGCAATCTTTCAGAACAAAACATGTCGATATTGAAGTAAGAGGAAATTATGAGAATATCGAATTCATCACTCCATTAATTGACCGGATTAAAGTGATGAATAATTTATCAGTTTCAGGTATTGCAGGAATCAAAATTTTCAACAGCACTATCTCCCCGAATATCTTTGCTAAATATCTCGTGCGTGATAATAAAAGTTATTTTGGATTCGGGGCGGATATTTCCTTAAAAATTAGTAACTCACTAAATCTTTATGGAGGAATATCAGGCTTTGCTAAACCTTTCTCGGTGTTTGTTGATGAGTTAATCGACTCTGAGATAAACTCAACGAAATTTTACATTATTGAATTAGGCTTGAAAGTTAACACGGAGAATGCTGATTTTGGATTCACGATTTTAAGCATAAAGGAAAACAACAAACCATTCGGTATCGGAAAAGTTATCGGTGATGATAAAAAATCGAATGTCGTTTCAGATTATTTTCTGAAAGATATAAATCGGGGCGCTTTTAATATTTCTGGTGACATTAGCACCTGGAAATTGAACTTCACAAATAATTTTACCTATTACTTTTCCAAAGAATCCGATTTTAGTTCATTGCCTGAATTTACCGGAACCGGCGGTTTATATTATTCCGATATTTTGTTTGATTCCAGCTTAAGACTTAAAACAGGAATTACTTATTACCTGTCGGGAGAAACAAATTATTTCGAATATGATTTTGAAAAGTCTATCTCTTACGCGCACGTATTTACCGGATCTGATGAGATACAGACTTTAAGTAACGAAAAATTCGATCCAACAATCAGGTTTGATTATCTTGTTGCGGGAACAATTCGGGAATCAGCTACGCTCTATTTTCTCTTTGAAAATATTCTTGGAACGAATTATTTTCTTGTTCCTTATTACCCTATGCAGAGTCAGACTTTTCGTTTAGGTGTAACCTGGGAATTGTTTAATTAGGATTTAAATTCCGGGCAACCTCCGACAACAACACTGCCGCAGCGCTCGCAACATTAAGGGATTCTGCTTCTCCATATTTATCAATAGTTATTATTGAATCGGAAATCTGGACTATTTCGTTACTTGGCCCGTGACTTTCGCTGCTTAACACAATAACAACCGACTGAACATATTCAAATGATTTATATGAAATTCCCTTCAGGTCAGCTGTAACAATTTTATAACCCTTGAGTTGAAGTTCTTTAACACCTTCAAGATAATTTTCCGGTCGATACAAATTCAAATGAAAGATGGAACCCATTGTTGATCTGATAACTTTTGAGTTATATAAATCAGCACAATCCTTACTAAGAATTATCATTTTGATTCCGAACCAGTCACAAGTTCGTAAAATTGTACCAAGGTTTCCCGGATCGGAAATGTTTTCAAGAAGAACAACGGGATACCCGGGCTGAATATCTCTGAGATTAAAATCTTTTTGATTAAATACAGCAAGAATTCCCTGGGGTTTATTTGTGTCTGACAACTTGTAAAAATCAGACTCTTTTATTTTCTCTATTCGTACTTCGCGTTGTTTGATTTCGTCAAGGATAACTTTATTATTGGCCTCAAACGACTCAGTTACAATAATAAGTTCGCAAGTCCAGGCGCTTTGTAATCCTTCGAGTACTTGTTTAGCGCCTTCAACAAAGAATTTTTTTTCAGCATTCCTGAACTTTTTCATATTGAGAGACATTAAGTGTTTAAATTCATTCTTTGATAACATGATGATATTTCTCGTTATGAAAAAATATGATATTATTGGCGTTGAACTTATGGAACAAAAATATTCAAAAAACTTCAGAATATGATAAAAAATATTATCCGATTATTGCGATGTTATCCGAAAAGTATTACATTTGAACTCTTAAAAAAGTGAATGTTGTTTCCGCAAAAGCGGAGCAGAGCAGCAAAACAATTCGCTGGTGTAGCTCAACTGGTAGAGCAGCTGACTTGTAATCAGCAGGTTGCGGGTTCGAGTCCCATCACCAGCTCTCTAAAAAGCCTCAAAACATTATGTTTTGGGGCTTTTTTGTTTATAAACCCTATGATT
>CAZEXO010000019.1:0-30726 GCA_964516545.1 uncultured Melioribacteraceae bacterium | reverse complement strand
ATTTCTTTTTCTCTTAAACCTGCGCGCGCGGTTGTTAGATTTATAAAATTAATGCCGGCCAATATCATGATGAATATCGCTACTGCCGCGTAATAGGGATACGGAGAGTTCTCGGTGTTTTCGTCAGTTGCTTTTAAGTGGATATCTTCAAGCGCTTTTAAGTACGGATACTTGTTATTGTTCTCAACCAAATCCTCAAAAAGATTATGAATTTTTTCGCTTGCCTGAAGGGGATCGGCATTTTTTGCCAGTAAAACGTATGTTCTAAAATTATTTACATCATTCCTCTCTTTATAATCCCAGTCCCAAACCCTGTCAAGAGTGGATAACGAAACCAAATAAGATACTCTTAATGATGAATTAACCGGTAAATCTTCGATTATGCCTGTGACAATCAGGCTTTTGCACTGACTTGCTTTAATTACTTTACCCATCGCATTTTCATTGGGAAATAATTTTTTGGCCAGCGTTTTCGTTAAAATTGTTTGCCCCGGAGTTGACAAGGAGTTTTCAGGTGAACCTTCAATGAAAAAAAAAGTAAAAACATCGAATACCGATTCATCGGCAAAATACCCGTCATCATCCTTTAAGAGTTTATCTTCCGATGTTGTTAAATACTCACCCCAGGTTTCTTTCACCACGGTAATTTTTTCGAATTCGGGAAAATTCATCTTTAGTTTTTCAGATACTGTATACGGCGTCTGCGTCCATTCAACTCTGTAATCATCGTAAAATACTTCCTGCTGTACTCTGTAAATCCTCTCATAATTTTTATTGAATTTATCCCACGAATATTCGTGCTGCAACAAAAGAGCTATGAGAATAAAAGCTGTCATTCCTATACCCAGTCCCAGTATATTTATTAAAGAGTATATCTTATGCCGGATAAGATTTCTTACAGCAACTTTGAAATAATTTTTAAACATGAGTCACCTGAAAATTTCTGAAATTTTAATCATGATTGATATAACAAAGGTAGTGCCAAAAAATAATTGGTTTTAGGAGTAAAATCGGCTACTAATTTTATTTAATCGTTCTTTATCGTACAACGGCGTACGAATCCGAACAACTATTGTATTCATTTGAAGTCGGTAACAATTTTGACTTAGTGTTCAGAATCTGCAGAAATTTTTGGTGGGGTTTGAATCTTTAATAAAAAATTTTGTGTTCATCAGTAAAGAGTGCACAACGATAGTATCTGCATGTACATACAATTATTCATAAATCGGTATTTCAGGGTGCGATACTTATTCATATTTCAAACTCTCAATCCTCTAAAGGGCATACCTCGTCCTTAAATTGTTATTCATATTTTAAGGACTCAACAGGATTTGCCAGAGCAGCCCTCACTGTCAGAAATGCTACTGTAACCCCGGCAGTAAGAAAAACAAAGGCAACCGACATGATATAGATTTCGCTGCTTATATTTGCTTTGTAAACAAACATTTGTAAAAGAAATTCAGACAGATAATACCCTATGGGCAAGGCAACAAAAGAGGCCGTTAAAACTGGTCTGATGATTGAGCTTGTCAGCAACAATATAACTGATTTTACGGATGCGCCGAGAACTTTTCTTATCCCAATTTCTTTAGTTTTCTGCTGAATATTGAATGCGGTTAATCCGAATAATCCCAGGCATGAGATTACAATAGCAACCGCCGAAAAAAGTCCGAACATCCCGCCGAATATCTTTATATCCATGTGTTTATTCAAAAACTGTTTATCAAGAAAATAATATTTGAAGGGAAATTCTTTTTCATAAGTGTTATAAATTTTTGCAATGTGAGATAAAACATTCGAATAGTTTTCCGAATTGAATTTGACAAAACAATTCCTTACATCCGTCGGTCTTTTCCTGATTATCAGAGGTCTTATTGATTCATGAAGAGTGCTGTTGTGAAAATTTTTTACAATTCCGACAATTCTTCCACTGAAGCCCCAATATGTTATCTCAGTACCAAGAATTCCGCCAGGGCAAGAATGTGACATGATTTCTGTCATACGCTCATTTACAAGATAATTATTTATATCCCGCTTTTCACCGGGAATAAAATTTCTTCCCGAAAGTATCTGCATCTCAAAGGTATTCGTGAAATCATCGCCGACTGTCATAACCGGGAACGTGTCTTTGAGATTTTCAGGCTTACCTTCCCACTTGGGTTCGGAAGTTGTGGCTGTAACTGTGGTTGGCTCAGAATCAGTAAAAGTAACGTCCTCAATACCGGACTCAAGTTTAAGATCCAGAGTAAATGCATTAAGATGTTTTTTATGTTCATCGGTAATCCCGAATTCAACAACCTGTTTTATGTTAAGTCCCAGATCCTTATCTGTTATATATCGCATTTGTTTAAAAATAACGGCAGCAACAAAAATAAAAACAGTTGAAAAAACGAACTGGGTTATTAATAACATTTTCCTGATTCTTACTTTCTGGTTTGTGACTAAAATTCCTTTCAGAATTCCTCCGGGAGATAAGGATGACAAATATACAGCTGGATATAACCCGGCTAGTAATCCGACGAGCAGCCATACACCAAGTATAGATAAGCAAAAATAGACATTATGGTAGGGAATTAAGAAAATAAGAAACCCTTCAAAAATATCATTTATAAACGGCATAAATAATTCGGATAATACCATACCGAAGACAACTGAAAAAAAAGAAAGCAGAAGGGTCTCGGTCATAAATCTGAGAATTAAAGATTTTCTGTTGGCGCCAACCATCTTTCTTAATCCAATTTCTTTTGATTTCTTCGATGATCGTGATATTGCGAGATTAATAAAATTAATTGACGCTATACTGAGAATAACCGCCGCGATTATAAAAAGAAAAATAAAATTTATCGTTTTGTCGAAATTACCCGGCGCGTGGAGAAACACATCTTCATACTTATAAAAAAATAATTCTCCTTTAAACGACGAATTTCGTTCACTGACATAATTTTTAATTTTAGTATTTAATAAATCTATGTTGCCCGGAGTTTTCTGTTCGACAAAAGTCGATGCGATAAAATTACCCCATGGCCAGTTTCTTAACCACTCAGCTTCTTTAACAAGAACCTGCAAAGGAAGAACATAATCGAACTGAAGTGATGAATTTCTTGGAATATCTTTGAACACGGCGCTTACATAAACTTCTTTTCTCTGATTACTTCTTTTTAAAATTATTTGTTTACCCAAAGCGTTAAAAATATTCCCGAAATACTTTTCAGCAAGAGTTTCAGAAATAGCGATTGAATTATCGTGTGTAAATATATTTTTGTTTACATTTTGTGATGAAGCCGCTACGGGGAATGAAAAAATATCGAAAAGAGAGCTTTCGGAGTAACAGCCTTTTTGTTCGAATTTTTTATCGCCAACAATAAATATAAGAGGAAAATCATCAACCACGGTTGTCGTATTTTCAACTTCCGGGTAATCATTCATTAGAGCTTCTCCCAGATTCCAGGGCATACCGGTACTATATTCTTCCCCGGTATTTTCATAACTGTTTTTGAAAAATGCCTGAAAAATTTCCTCACCTTTTTCGTGGAACCCGTCATAGGTTAAAAACGTGAAGGAAATTGCAATAATAATAATCGCAATAGATATACCTGCTGACAATCCTAAAATACTTATTAATGAATAAATCCTGTCTTTAGCGAGATCTCTAATTATCACTTTGAAAAAATTTTTTAACATGACTTCC
The DNA here is from genome assembly GCA_964516545.1 of uncultured Melioribacteraceae bacterium. Classification (GTDB taxonomy): domain Bacteria; phylum Bacteroidota; class Ignavibacteria; order Ignavibacteriales; family Melioribacteraceae; genus JAHISV01. The sequence goes on along the minus strand of CAZEXO010000019.1, from coordinate 27,038 downwards.
CCTCGGATATGCTGTAGTTCCTATTTAAAGTATACCCAGAATTCTTGTGAAATGGACAAAGGGAGTGCCAAAAAGTAAGTTTTGAAATTTGCTCAAAAAAGCTGAATTACTTGAGAGTGCCGTTCTGATTCGAACACTCGCGTTCGTTTTCGTACAGACGAATAATTTCTTGAATGAATCTCTCTTTTTATTTTTCTAGGTAATTCCATGCTTTCTTTTGTATGAAAGCCAGTTCCTTTTTAAGTCAAGAAATGTTGTGAAATCCGGTTGAAGTATGAAAGGATTGGTCTTTTTTTCATTTTCTATTGTTGATTCGGGTGCAACACCGTAATCGTGACCGGGGAATATTTTTGTCTCGTCAGGAAGAGTTAAAATTTTATCACGAAGGGATTTATATTCATCCATTGCATCTTTACCGAAACTGGTGCCGCCTACTTTTCCCACGAATAACGTATCGCCGGTAAAAAGATTATCCTCAAATAATATGCAAATAGAATCATTTGTGTGACCCGGTGTGTAAAGCAATTTTATTTCCTTATTACCCAGCGGCAGAATGATATCGTCATCCATTCTTTTATTAATCAGAGTAATAATACTCTCATAATTTATTGGAGAAATTCCCGTCAGAGTTTTGGCTGTTTCATTACCATTTGTATGATCAATATGACTGTGAGTATTAAAAATATATTTTATAACACAGCCATTCTCCTTGGCAAAATTGATGATCATTTCAGGCGAATATGCCGGATCAACGATAAATGCTTCTTTCGATTCTTCATCCCATCCAAGGTAACCGAAATTACGATCACCGCCAACACTGAATTGTTTTACCGGCATTTCAACTCCTTATTTTATTAATTCATTAAACTCGTTTAGTTCTCTTAATTGTATAATTGCGTTATCGCCTTCCGCCTGCCTTTTTAATTTTGGGTTTAATTCAATTGTTCTCTTCAATGTTTTCAAAGCCTCTTTCAATTTACCGGCAGCTGTTTGAATGACAACCAGATCGTAAAGTACTTCGGGATTTTCAGGCGCGGCTTTGGCTGTTTTTTCCATAAGTGGCAAGGCTTTATCATAATTATTTTCCTGATAAGCCGTCCATGCTTCGTTCCAGAGATAGTTCATCTGCGCATAATTTAATAAACGACCCAGTTCTTCAAATGGTTCGGCGTGATCATCAATCCGAATGTCTATCGCCCTGTCTGTGTAACCGCCATAACCTGCTTTTTCTTTTACAACCAGCATCGCTGCCGATTGTTTACCGCGCGAGTCGCCACCTTTCTCATTTCCCGCAATCAACGCAGCATAAAGTCTATCGGCAAGTGTTCCTTTTGTGTTCAGAAATGTTTCTTCCATAGCGATAACAACATCATCGCCCGTTAAAATATTTCCCTGGCATGCGTAGTTTTCGCCTGCTCTTCCGCCCGCCCAAGGAATGCAGTTTTTTCCTGTGTAAGTAACTGATTTCCCCTCAGCAGAAACAATTCCGAATTGACGGGATTCGGGATTGTCATCACTTTGTAACAAAATCTCTTTTATCTGTTCCGGTGTTTCACCTATTTCAAGAAGCTCAATCGCGCGCCAGCCGAATGAAGTGTTGGCAAATGACTGTGTTGCCACTGCGCCGGTTTTTGATTTAGCCCAGGGAACAACCGAGCCAACGGCAAAAAACTTAGATGCAACTGCAACTCCAAGTTCGCCTGTTTCAGGATCAAGTCCTACAATTGAAAAAGTCGCAACAAGATTCCTGTTTTCACTTATATTATTTTGCCCATATAAACCAAGAGTAATAAACATAATTATTGGATAAATAAAATATTTCATCCGGCGCCCTCTTTTTCTATAACCTTTTTTCGCAAAATATTTTGAATATTCATCATTGTCAATAATATAAGCTCGGTGAACATAATTCCCGTGAATTATTTATTTTTGCTTCTTGATTTTCGGAAAAGGAAAAACTATTGGCCAGAAAAAAACACATCAAAATTCTTGAAGCTGCAACATTGCCGAATGTATTCAGAATATTTGATGACATCACTGAGGATGAACTCAGGAATTACTTTAATAACCATAATCCTTTTATTCTTGAAGTGGGCTGCGGGCATGGTGATTATTCGGTTAATCTTGCTTCACAGCATAAAGATAAAAACTTTATTGGAGTGGACTTAAAACCCGCGCGAATTCATCGTGGTGCAACAATCGCTTTGAAAAATAAAATTCACAATCTTGCTTTTCTGATCGGGCGGGCCGAAAAGTTGGATGAAATATTCAAGTCAAAAAATGTTGAAGCCGTCTGGATTCCGTTTCCTGATCCTCATCCGCGAAGAACAAGCGCGTTTCGCAGATTAATCTCTCCAGACTTTCTAAAAATATATAAAGAAATTCTTAAGCCCGGTGGAGTGGTAAATTTTAAAACTGATAACGAGGAATTATTTGAATATGCAAAAGAAGTTTTGAATAATGATAAAATAACTATCCACAAACTTACCGACGATCTATACAAATCCGATTTCCATGAACTTACTCACGAGATTCAAACCACTTACGAAAAAAGATATGTTGAAGAGGGAAGAATTATAAAGTTTGTCTCTTTTTCATTTCATACTTAGTCCCGTTCTTAATCTTATTCTTAATCACGTTATAGAGTACGAGTAGGATAAAGATTATGATTACGAAACAGATTTTGTTTGCTTCCACCGGAGTTTGATAGGATTAATAAATAATCCACTCGCCGTTTTTATATTCGGCATGTCCGCCGCGACGCATAAATAGTTCCGATATATGATTCACTTTTTTTTCGTAACTCATCATCAAGGCAAAGAGGGTATTGTGCGCCACAAGCAAAACATCTTCTTTATCAAGATACAAATTGCGGAGTTTTTCAATTCTGTTTTTTACGTCTTGATAATTTTCACCATTCGTAAAATTTAACTGTTTGTCTCCTTCCACCCAATTTGTAATTATTCCGTGAAATATTTTCATGCGATGCGAGGGTTCGTAACTTTTTCCTTCGAGGTCACCCAGGTCTACTTCTATAAGGTCGTTATCGATTTCATAAACGAGATTCAATTCCTTACAAATTATATCCGCCGACTGTCGTGCCCGCAGCGAGGGACTGCAAATTACTTTATTAATTTTTTTTGATTTATAGAACGGCAATGTAGCTTCAATTTGTTTTTTGCCTTCTTCGGTTATTTCAGGATCATATTTTTTACAGGAAAATATTTTTCTCGCGTTTGCTTCACTTTCGCCATGACGTTGTATCAGCATTTTTATTCCGACTTAAAAAAGAAAGCACAAATTTAAGAAAAGTAATTCTCAATCCCGCATTTGCATCGTAGATTTTATTTACCTGCAACAAAAAATAATCGTTCAAAAGGAAAAATTACTTTTCCGTTTTTCTGAAGTGGATGATCCTTTTTGATTAGCTCAAGAACATCATTCCTGAATTCGTTTTTATCCTGTTCGTTAATTAATCTTTCAAGATATGGTTTTAATCCGGTGCTGCTAATCATTTCAAGAATTGACTCATGCGAATCCATCACGTGCATGTAATGAGTTATCCAAATATCAATCGAAGAAAAAAGTTTAGACAACACATCATAATAAAAATGATAATCGTGAATCTCTAAAAGTTCTTTTACTCCCTTTGTTAAATCAGCCCACTTACTTTTTCCGGCAACTTCGTAAATTGATTTACTTATCGGCATGTTGAAAAACAGAGGAATTTGCACCGCAAGTTTACCATTTTCCGAGAGGATAGATTTAAATCGGCTGAGCAGTTTTTCGTGATCGGGAATCCACTGAATTGTGGCGTTTGAAAAAACGATATCATATTTCTCTTTAAGAGAAAAATCCTGTGCATCGGTTACGAGCCATTCTTGTTCGGGATAATCGTGGCGCGCTTTTTCAATCATAGCCGGAGAGTTATCAATACCCGTTACTTTTGCATCCGGCCACCTTTGAACGAGTATCTGGGTGCTGTTGCCGGGTCCGCATCCGATATCAATAATATTTTTAGGATTAGAGAAATTAATTCGTGATACCAAATCAATTGATGGCTGCGTTCTTTCGTTATTGAATTTTAAATAGAGTTCAGGATTCCAATCCCCATTTGACATTATATTTTCCTTTTAATTAATAACTGCCGGGCTGCCCCGGCATTGATATATTCTTTCTTTATCAAACGATCATTTGCTTACCGGATAAGCCCCAACATGCGGTTTTGCATTTCCGATTAATTTATTCACCTCTTCAGGAATTTTTGTACCTGCATCAATACCGGAAAATTCTTTCATCAGTTGTAGATTTCCTAATTCTAATCCTTTGAATAATGGACTAGTGTAATCAGGATAATAACGGCTGTTAGCAGAGAAAGACGAATTCAGTTTGTTTAACTCTCGCGGTGAATTAAATGTGAGTTTGCATTTATCGTTTTGAACAGGTCCTAATAAAATTATCGGATAATTATCCGAATGTTTAGCGCGAACATATACGTTGTTGTCAAGCTGTTTCAATTGAGGGTCGGTAATTCGTCCGCATAAATCTGCACGCTGCCAAACATAAAGAAGCAGTCTGTCAAAATCCTCATCGGCAACCATAAGATTATTTACAAAAACGTGACCGACACGTTCGTTTACATCGGGTCCTGTTGCCGGGTGCCATCCGAAATGATCGCCCTGAGCGCTGCGCCCGTCCCTTCCGATGCATGCAGTGCTGTTGATGAATGTGTTATTATAAAAATGAACATTCGAACTATTGAGCGCCCACACGCCGTGATCACAGTTCACAAAAACATTTCCTGCACAGACAGCGCCTTTTGATATTTCAAAGAAAAATCCGTTGTCGCTTGGCCAGGGCTGCTCGAGTGAAAATTCACCCTTGTAATTTCCTACTCCCTCAACCCAGTTATTTGTAAATACACCGTCCACGTTTCCTACGTCATACCAAATTCCGTTTGAGTAAGGATGATCAATAACAAGATTATCATTGCAGGTCACGCGATAAGTCTGATTAAATATTTTTACGGCAGCCGGATAATAACCTGTTATTCTTTCAATGTTATTCCTTGTAAAAATATTTTTCTCAAGAAGCACATCGGATGAACTGAGAACATAAATTCCTTCAGTGCTCGTATCGCTGATTTTACAATGACGGATGGTCATATTATCGCCTCTCAGATATCCGGCAACACGCGAGCAATATGAAATTGTGCAATGCTCAATGGTTGTTCCCACAACATCCTTCCCGTGATCTTTTTCGTTCGAAATTCCCTCGGGATCTTTTCCTTCAATTTCAAGGGCGCGATATGCATATTGCGTAAAAGTAATGCCTTTAATTGTCGGACCTTTTCCATCCGATTTTTTTCCATGAACTTCATTGATTGTTCGAATCAGCGCCGAATTAAAAGCAGTTATTTCAACTAGACGGTTTTTCGGATCAACACCTATGTATACTGTTCCTGTTTCATAATCAATGTAGAATGTGTTTTCGTCGACTTCACCTTCCCAGCCAGCTGACTGCAAAAACTTCCCGTCAACAAAAACCATATCATCATTAAAACGATGAAGTGGAGTCTTTTTTCCTTCACGGAGACGCCGCCACCAGTCGGCGGGCTTTTGCGGAAATAGTTTTGTCCATTTAGTTATCCACAGTCCGTTGCCTAAATCCGTCCATTCATCAGCAACGTAAGTACCTTTTAAAACAGGTTTCTCGTCAGCATAGGGCTGAATAGTGATTCCCTGATTAAGCATAAGATTTCCCGTGCGATAAGTGCCTCCGCGTAAAATAATCGCGTCACCGGTTTTAACTTTTTCGATTGCTGTTTCGATTGTAGTTGGATTATCAATTGTTTCGCCGGCCGCAGAAGATACTCCATCCGGTGTAACATAATAAATTGTGCCTGTTGTTTTCGGTAATTTATATTCCTGATCGATCGGTCCGTAAGGTCCGCCTGAAGGCTGAGCGTAAATTCGAAAAGTATTCAGAAAAATAAACAACACAAAAAAATCAAGAAAATATGGAGAAGACGTAAAGCGGGAGCCGCGATGTACTATTTTCTGGTTTTGATTTCCGTTTAAGGGAAATATAGTTTCGAATAATTTCATTCTGTTCTCCTTTTGTCATAGATTGAATTTCATCGAAATGAAAAATTCATTTCCAGCGTTTTACTTTATAAATATAATGAAATCTAATAGCTCTCACTCGTTATTTCATTTTGTAATTATGAAGAAGAATTTTGGTTAACCATTTTTCATAACTAAAACTCCAAACGGTCTGAACCTGCCTCTTTTACCCTCGGCATAAACAGTCCAATTTTTAAATGTAAGATATGATAACCAAAGTTTTTTTGTTTCGCCGGTACGCCATGAAACACCCGCGGCTTCCCAATCCTCGCTAGAAGGCTCTTCATCTCCAAGAATTAACATACTTTCACCTGACTTCCACATCGCGGGATTATCCGATCCTCGTCGCCATCCAACAATCACATCCCCTTTTTTATTTTGTGAATGCACTTTTTTCGAATAAACCTCACCGTGTTTTTCAATAATGTTTCTAAACCATCCAGGCCAAAAACCTAATGGCTCAGTTTTTTCATTCTTCCCAAGCATAATTTCCCCCGTGCTATATTCTCTAAATTATTTCCTGATATGCTCGTTAATTTAATCGATGCCATCTACTTAATTTAAGAATTTACCAAAGAGTTATTTGTTAGTCTCCCTCCGTAAACATAAAATTGCCTCACGGCTTCGTGTTAACTTTTATTAACTGCTGTTCTAGTTAAAAATTATAGCCCCTTTCTTTACCCAAAACACATTTCCACACTTTTTACACTCGTATTCAACTTCATAATATGACTGCGGAGCCCCCCAAATACACAGGGGATCTTCTACATTTCTTTTATTGCCGGTTAGAAAAATTTTTTTTCACCGCATTTCGGGCATGTTATTTTTTTCTTAAGTGAATATATTATCATGAGGGTGATGAGAGTAATTCCAATAAAAACAAAAATCAAAATAACCATGATGCATCCCCTGGTTTTGAAATCAGCGAATATCTTTCGCAAAAAAAATTTTCGGTTCTTAGAAATTACATCGGGGTTTTATTTAACTCTTCCGGTTAACAACCAATATTCCCAGTCTTCACGCCCGTTTTTCCTGGCTTCAGCGGCTGCTGTTTTATTGTCATAAGGAATGGTAATGAACTCAATTTGAAAATTCTTTTCAACCTGATGAATAACAGCATAACGGGCATGCGGACTTCCATTTTCAATTTTATGATAAAATGGATTATCGTCATCATAAGCCTGCAATCCAACGCTTCCGGGATTCACAATATTTCTGTTATCCGGGAGAGTAATTACATTTGGTTTATGATCATGTCCGCAGAGAATTATATTCTCTCTTGTTTCTCCAAGTATATCAATTAAAGATTCCTCAGTTCTGTAATTAATTCCTATTTCATCTACCGAGTAGATAAGATATTCAGAATCTGAGTTTGGCGAACCGTGGAGCAGCAGGACATTTTCAATACTTTCTTTAAATGGAAATGTTTTCAGCCACTCTATGTGATTGGGCGATAACAGAGAGAGCACCTTCTGAAGTCTTTTGTTAAGCGGATCGGGATTATTAATCAAAACCCGATCCTGATTTCCGCAGATGGTAGGAATCGAATAATTCATCAGCAACTCTGCCGTTCCCGCGGGATCAAGTGGTCCGTAGAGAACATCGCCAAGATTCACAACATCACTGATCCATTTTTTATTAATATCCTCCAACACTGCTTCGAGAGCCCATCTGTTGCCGTGTACATCGGATATTACTGCTAACGGAAACATATTCTTTTTTCTCTCTTTTAAGTTCGATACCCGAAATGATTTTACAAATATTTTTTGTCATATAGTCGGGAGAAGCATTTAAAACTATTTTGGAAATAATATACAGCATTAATCCAATAATGTGTAATAAATAAAAGGTAAAATAAGTCCCTCTGCATAAAGCCCCAAGTAATGATCATCATTTCATTTTTTTTTCGTTACCGGCGGCATTAGTTTATAGCCGATTTGTTCATTATACTCAAGACTGTTAAATACTTTTTCAAGCTTTGTTATTTTTCCGTTGTCAATCGTAAAAATTGATACACCCTGATATGATACTGACACTGGTGAGCCGTTCGTAGTTTCAGTACTATTCCATTCCCATTTCACGACAACATTATTTCCTTCGGCAATCATGTTCTCGACATGATATATGTAATCAAGATTATTCTCTTTGTTCATTCCGATTTCTTCAAGAAAAAGCGCCGGACCGAATTTTTCGGCTTTTTTGTTATTCGTGTATTCAACAAAATGATCGTCAAACATTTTTTCGGCAAGCTCAGAATTACCGAGGTTCAAGGCTTCATAATACTGTCCGATCAGCACCTTGTTTTTTTCATATACCGGAATTCTGGATGAGCATGAACTAAAGGAAATTGCCAGTAAGGAAAAGACCACTACTATGAAGTACAAACTACGAAACATTATTAATCCCCCTAAAAAATTGTGAATGCTCCTTTCTACCTAAATGATATTCAGGATTAACTGTTGTTACAGGAAAAATGAAACTCGGATATACCGGATTTGACAGACAAAGATAACACAAGTAACTGAAAATGCAAAATTAAAACATTTATTCCGTGAGTTGGTAAGCTTTCATTTTTTAATTCACTGGACAAGTACTTATAAGTCTATTATTCGTTTCTCGTAAATTTATTCAGTCTTCAAATTACTTTTTTCCTTGGTCGGTAATTTCAGATTTGTAAATTTATCAGTGATTTTAAAATCAAATTCGGGATAATCGAAAATCGGCATTCTTGGTTCAGTTTGTCCGATCGAGTAACCATATATTCCGGAGTATTCACTTAGGTCTTCCCCCAATTCATTAAGTTGTTCAAGATATTCACTTATTGATTTTGGTTCAATAATTATTACTTTTTCCATGCCTTCAACAATAGGGCTATGGCTACGTGTTGCATCATGTTCAAACTCAAGAATTCTCCGTCCGTATCTGGTGATTCCTATAACGCGATAGGTAAGACTTTTTCCCACTCCGGGTAAATTTAGCACATTTCTGTCGGTTGCGAGTAAAGGAATTTTCGCATCAGCTTTAAGCTCTGCGATGTTATCAATCATTCTTTCTGCATTGTCGGGAAACACTCTTATTCTTTCGTAATATTTCTCATCAATTTTCCCCAATGTTTTTTCTTCCATAGCTTCCTGAACAGCTCTTGCGTTCGTGGCAAAATTATTCGAATTCTCCATATATCCCTTAACGGTAAAGGTGTAATATGGAAGCACTCCGATCTCATTAAGTACTTTTCTTAGTTTTATATTATGTCCGCGCCTTGAAGATGCGGTGGTAAAAACATGTTGATTGGTGATAGTCCAGCCTGCTGATATCAGTTTTTTAATTGCAACTTCTGACTCTGGTGTTACTTCCATAGGAGATTCAAAATGAGTTTGAATAATGAATTTTCTCATACCGATTTTAGTGGCTCTTTCTTTAAAATTCCTCAATAGTTCAATAAGATTATCCGTAATTCGCTGAGGTAAATATACGGGTAAGCGAGTACCAAGTCTTATGCGCAGTAACTCGGCATACTTTTCTCCATCCCGTCTCTTTTTGTTAGCTTCCATTTTTCTAACCGCCATATCATATACGGCATTAAGAATCGTATCCAAAGATTTGTCGGCGCTCATGAGTGCATCACCACCGGTGATTAAAAGGTCTCTAAGCTGAGAATCTTCTTCGAAATATTTTAATAATCTATGTAGTTTTTCTGGCCAGGTCTCATCGGGTTTAAGTTTGCTGAGATTAAAATTGAGATACCCGTTTTGAAAGTCATACATCCTCTGGCATGAAGTACACAATCCTGCGCATGCTCTTCCCATAGTATCGGGAATAAGTATTGCTACCTCAGGATAACGTCTATGAATATTATGATGAGAGGGGAGAATCCAGCCAGCCTCATTCGGTTTGCCGGGTTCAACTTTATCTTCTTTTTCCCATGCATTAATATTTCCAAACTCTTCGACCAGCTGCCGGCTGTAAATTACATATTGCCTGATTGCCAGATCGGCGCCGATTGCAAAATACGGGGCTTTTACCTGAAGTAACGATAGATAATAAGGGTTGATAAAAAAAGGTATTCCGGCTTTTTCGGCATCATAAAGTATTTTCATTGTTTCAGGTTCAAGCGAAAAGCCCAAATATTCATTAAAAGCATCCGGCGTTCTTATGGCAAAACGAAGATGAAAAGCGCTTTCATTCCACCATTGCAAGGCTACTTTGAACTTTTGTTCTCTGCTGAGACCGGAATCAAAAAAATATTTTGAATCGTTTATTTCACCTTCGTCAATTTTATCAATAATATTATTGAGAATCCTGTCCCTGTTTTCCTTGCGTAATTTTATGATGCGCGGATCAAGTCCGGAAGGATATCTTTTCATCCAATGTAATAATTTTTCTTCGGTAATTTTTTTTCGTTCATCTTTTCCCGATAGTTGTCTGAAAAGATGAAGCATATCTTCGAAGAAGAAAGGTTTTGCGCCACCCGTTCCTGTATGCACCGCAAGCCAAAGTAGTTTAAATGGATTACTCACAGCAAGAAAACCGTGAAGATTCAGATCAACAAATTCCCTCCCGGCATTATTAACGTAATCAAGAACTCTAATCGCCGCAATGCTTTGCCAAAATAGTTCATTAAGTGAAATATCATTTGAAAATCCTTCCCGGTAAAATTTTGCAGACTCAGGATGTTCACATAAAATTTCCCACGCCCATTTGTAAACTCCCTCTCGTGCCTGACTGTCACTTTTAGCATTGGTTAGTATTTCTTCAAGTCTGGGATTTTCTTTCAACAATTTTTTTAATAATCGATGCGATTTTACAGATAAAGCAATCTTATCCAGCTCATAAACATGGTGCATTACATAATCTCCTGTCTCGTTGTCTCAAAAACAGAATAGTTATTCCGAAGGACAATTTCAAGCAAAACCATGTTGAAAGTAAAAACAATTAGATTTTTAACTGTGTGAACGTGCGTTCGTTTTGACGTATTAAAAAATTTCCGCCTTAAAACAAAATTTTATAATAAATGAACATACTTTAGTTTGTGCGTGGATAGAATTTTATCGTATCCGGAGGCGGATTTGCCGGATATGCTTATTAATAAAAAATTTACATGAATTGTTTTTAGTTATACGCCGAAATAATACCCGCGTATCAGCTCGTTTATAGGCAATTCCGAAATTTTTCTCTCACCGGATAAATAATCCGTTGATTCTTTAATTCCGCGGGCAAGTTCTTCATAATCACCTGGTTTACACGCTATTGAAAAACTATACTTTTTCTCCCGCCCCATAAACGCAGCAAGTCTGTATGTACCCGTTAATTCAAGATCAAGACTCAATTCAAATTCCATGAACTCAAATGCATGAATTCGTCTGCCCGGTTCAGGTTTACAGTTAAGTTCCGACTGCCTTATTAGTCTGATTTGTGATGAAATTTCAAATTCAGGCGGGACGAAAGGATCGCGACTAAATCCCTTGAAAAATTTTTTAATTGTTTCGAAATAATGCTTCATGGTTCTTTCATTCTATGCTTTGTGGTCAAATTAATCATAATTCGATTTATTTTCCTTATGAAAATATTTTGTGCGGAACTAATTGCCTTATAATTTGCATTAATTCATTAAACGGGGTGACCTTAACGATTTGTTCTTACCCCATTTTCATATCCCTCTTTTCCAAAGCAAAAATAGGAGGAGTCATGGTTTATGAAAGTTTGATTACTATCTTAGAAACCAACATCGAACCACTTGCCGAGATGTGGGCCGCTGAAGTTAAAGCTTCCGGGTACATGCATAAATATAAAGCTCTTTCGCTGGATGAACTTGAAAAACGCGGAAATGTACTTTTCACAAATCTTCTCAAATGGCTCAGGACAGGAGCGTATAACGAAGAGGTTGAATATTATTTCGATGGCGTGGGGCGACAAAGAATGGCTGAAGGAATTCCTCTGGCTGAAATTGAACATGGTTTGTATCTCGAAAAAAAAGTAGTGTGGAGCTTCGTCGTTTGGAAAGAAGAAATATTGTATGAACTCGCCCGCGAAGAAATGATTGAAGTGATGTCGATAATAAACAATTATTTTGATCTTGGCAGCTTTTCAATCATACATGGTTACCTTGATGAGATGACAAACAAATTAAAAACCGCCGGTTATCTTGAGAAAGGCGAAATTAAAAAAATAATTCACGGAGTTGTATCTCCGAAGGAAAAAGATAAATCTGCGGGACTCAGCGTTTATAGTGAACCGCTCGGCAAAAAAAAATAACAGACTATTTATGAAAACTTCTTAACTGGCTGGTGAAGCAAATAGACTTAACTAAGAATTGCGTTTTCATAAGTCTGCCTGGGAAAAACCACTCCTGGTTGCCTTACTTGATATGTCCCATATAAACACTCTAACATTTATTTTAAATCATATCTGAATTAAGGAATTTTTTCATAAATTGAGTACGCTTCTGTTATTTTTGCGATCAGGAATATGGGTTTCTATTTTAAAGAATATGGTTACGACATCTGGATCCACTGGAATGTAACATCGGTATGTAATTTTGACTGTGAGTATTGTTTTGGACACATTGACACGAAAACAAAAGTTGACCCGATAAAAATTCCTGAACTGATCAGCGCACTCAATTCGACCGGCAAAATTTTCAGAATTAGTTTTACGGGTGGCGAACCTTTCCTGGTTCCAAATATCACTGAAGCCTGTAAAACAATTACGAAAAAACATTTTGTGTCACTTAATACAAATCTTGTAGCTCCTGAAATAAATGAATTCGCGCGGGCAATTAATCCGAAGCGTGTTGTGCGGGTCCATGCTTCTTTTCATTTTGACGAATTAAAAAAAAGCGAACAGGTTCATAAGTTTATCGGAAATTATCAGATGCTTGAAGACCGTGGTTTCCCCATGTATGCAGAAGCCGTCGCTCATCCAAAAATAGCTCAGGTTGCCGATGAAGTAAAACAATATCTTCTTGAGCATAATATTATTCTCCACTTCGGTCCGTTCCTGGGCGCGTTTGAAAATAAGCAGTATCCGGAAGGATATTCAAACAAAGAACTAAAACAATTCGGTTTGTCAGACGACTGCCGTTTGCTGCATCGGCAAATGGGAGCGTTTTGCAATGCAGGTTACAACGCGCTTGTTGCTTCTCACACCGGAAAATTAACCGCATGTTTTCAGTTTAAGGAAACACTGGGAAATCTTTACGAAAAAATAAATCTAAATGACAGCATTAAGGTTTGTCCATACAAACAGTGTGGTTGTCCCCTTAATGTTTACGATGAAAAATTATTTCTTGAGGCTTTGCGGGAAATCAGATTGATTTGAGAAAAGAATGAAATTCAGAACTGAAATAAATATCGATCCGGCACCACTAAATATTAAACATACCGACAAAATTATCACAATGGGTTCATGTTTCGCAGAAAACATTGGCGAGTATTTTTCAAAATATAAATTCAATATCATGAAAAATCCTTTCGGAGTATTATACAATCCTGTTTCAATCCTGAATGCCATTGTTTGTCTAAAGGAAAAAAAGTTGTTCTCCCGGGATGATTTGATTTATGAACAATCGGAATGGCATAGCTTTTATTTTCACAGTGATTTTTCCTCGCATGATGCTGATGTATGTCTTAAAAACATTAATACTAAAATTCATGAAACCAGTGACTTTTTAAGTAAGGCTTCCGTTATAATAATTACTTTAGGAACATCATTTGTCTTTCGTCATAAAGAGAAAAATATCATCGTATCAAATTGCCACAAACTTCCTCCCCAACAATTTGAGCATTTTATGCTGAATCAGGAAGAAACACTTAATAATCTTCAGGCAATTGTCGGTACTCTAAAAAAAATCAACAAAAATATTGGGGTGATTTTCACGGTCAGCCCCATTCGTCACTGGAAAAACGGCGCTGTGAATAATCAACTTAGCAAAGCGAATCTGATTGTTGCCGTTCATGAAACACTTAAAAAGAACAATAATGTGTTCTATTTCCCATCCTACGAAATAATGATGGATGATCTTCGTGATTACAGATATTATTCCGAGGATTTAATTCATCTTAATTCCGTTGCAGTTGATTATATCTGGGAAAAATTCCGGGGAGCGTTTTTTACAAACAGAACAAATATATTAATCACACAATTAGATAAAATAATAAGAGCAGCCGGGCATCGTCCGAGAAATATTGCTTCAGTTCAGCATCAGAATTTCATTAAACATGCATTGACCGAATTGGAAAATTTATTGTCGGAAAATCCTTTTCTGAATCTCGATGATCTTCGCGGAATATTTGAAGAACAAATTGCTGATAAAGGTAAATAAATTTTGTTGTTCGTGAGGAAAATAAAAATCACACATAGCAGGAATTATTTTCTGAAGTGCGCGGTAATTCTTTTTTATGAAAAACTTTACTGATTTAGTCGGGACTATTTCATAACTTTACCAATAATTGAACGTTAACCTTCTGGAAAAGGAATAAATGGGTCAGCAGCAATTACTCTTGTTAACAGTAGCATTTATTGTAGTCGTGCTGATGGTTGCAGCCGGCATCGCGATTTATCAGAGTTATGCTGAAACCGCAAACAGAGATAACTTAATCTCAACAGCAAGTTTACTCGCGAGCCAGGCCCAGGCGTTTTATAAAAAACCTGTTGAAACAGGCGGAGGTGGAAATACTTTTAATAACTGGATTCTCCCGCAAAATTTTGAAAGCGGCGAATTTGGAGAAATCAGGATTCGCATAAGACGGAACAGGATTAACTTAACCGCAACGGGAATTGAACCGGGGTTTGATAATGAAACGCCAGTTAGAATAAGAGCAATCGTTCGCCCGGACAGAGTAGATATAACCATTCAAAATTGAAGGTGAAGTTTGTCGAATACAAATTACATAAAATATCTGATTGAACTTTCCCAGAATGGAAGAAAAAATTCGTTTCTAGAATTATGCGGATTCAACTTGCCGAATGTTTACGCACTTGCCCTTAGGATGACAGCCAGCAAAAAGATCGCCAACGAAATAACAGTAAAAATATTTCTGTCAGCCTGGGAAAACATTGTTCATTTTCGTCAGGAATTATCTTACCCGGATTGGCTTAAAGCTATTTCCGTTTACTCAATTCTTGAGGAAATCAGATCGGGCAAATTAAGGAGCGCTGTTAATACCGGTGATCCCGAAGACACACCGCGCAGCAATTTTCCTCTCGACAATCTTGTATTTGATCTTCCTGAAAGAGAGAGAATTATTTTTGTTCTTCATGAACTTGAAGGATATTCGTGTCAGGAGATCGCTGATTTTTTGGGCGACCTGAGTAAAGAAAGTGTTTTTGAATTAGTAAGGTCTATCAGAAAATTTATCATGAAGGAACTGACCTTATGAATTGTGATTTTGTTCATAACCGGCTGCGACTTTATTTCGGGAATAATCTTTCCGAAGAAGAGTTAAAACTATTTACTGAACACACTAATAACTGCGTCAATTGTCAGGAAGAAATAAATAATCATAAAAAATATTTCACTTTGCTGATGAGAGCCGAACCCGGCTTTGACCCTCCGGAGAATCTTATCGAAAAGATATCCGACGGATTAATGGGTCTGGAAAAAGACAGCGAAGAAATAAAGAAACTGGACAAAAAAGAGTTTGAGAACACCATTAAAAAAGCTCTGAAAGCATCTAAACTGTCGAATATGAATTCTATCTCCGGCAAAAGCGAAAAATTCAGAAATCTTAAATCGCGAATAAAAAAAATCTTGTGGATAATTCTGATAACAATGGGTTTTGCCGCCGCGGGAATTCTTATTTATCTAAACATAAGCTTCAGCAATGAACCCTGGAAATTAAACTCCTCATCCGGGGAATACTCAATTAATGGATCGCCGTCAAACAGTAATGAATTATTTAAAGGAGACATTCTCCTGACCGGCGAGAACACATCTTCAAAAATTGATGTGCCGAAAACCAGCAGCATAAATGTTTGTCCGAAATCACAATTGGTAATTCTTTCGGCAGAAGAAAAGAATAATATCATACGACTTATCAGGGGTGATTTTAATTTCCGCACCTATTCTAAATATCCATTTCTTGTGGTGGAAATTGAAAACATTCTGGTTCTTGATCATCGCGCAAACTATTCCACTCAAATAGATAACGAAAAAAACCTGGTGATAGAAGTCCTGGATGGATTTGTTGAAGTGAAATATGCCGATTTACGAATACCAATCGGGCGCGGTTATAAACTTGAAATTAAAAACGGAAATAATGTCGGAGTTCCTTACAGAATCAGCGCCTCACCGGTGTTGATTGAAGAACTTAATAAATATTTATTCGAATCGGGTGGACTTGAATCATTACAGAATTTATTATCCGCTGCTGCCGAAGAAGATGCAATTACTCTGTGGAGCCTTATTAGAAGAGTAAACAAAAACGAAATTCTAATGCTTTATGACAAGCTTAACAACTTTTACCCTGTTCCTGATGGAGTAACAAAACGATTGGTAATGAATTTAAAACAAGAAATCCTGGATTTATGGTGGTCGGAAATTGAATGGCAGTTATAAAAACTTTTTCTCACCGCAAATTATAAATGACGTCTCCTGCTCTACAAGTAATTCTTCGATTTCAACCCTCCCATAAAATGAAAAGTGTTTCATTGTAATACCTAAACCCGTAACGCCTTGATGATATTTAATTCAGAATACTGAAAATTTCTGACAATGAACTTATTCTTTTTATCCGATCAGAATATTTTTCTGTCCAATCTTTTTCAATCTGAGATTCATCTTCTTTATAATCGGCGGATAATTTTGACGTGGAATTTATATCACGGTTAATCAAAACAAAATCAATACCTGAATTGCGGGATCCAAGAAAATCCTCTTCGCTGTCTCCGATATAAATTACGTCTTCTTTTCGCAGGTTAAGTTTTTCAAGAGCAATTGAAAAAATCAACGGATCCGGTTTAGCAGCTCCAACTTCTCCTGAAATTATAATATGCTCAAACATGTTCAATAAATTGTTATCACGGATTAATTTATAAATCTGCGGTGGATGATCAAAATTTGATAAGAGCATTAATCGGGTTATTTTTTTTAACTCGGTAAGTGTATTAAAAGTCTCAGGCGCCAGGCTTACTTCATCGTGCCATCCTTCGATGGTTTTTTCTGCTAAATTCCTGATCTGGTTTTCGCTGAGAAATATTTCCATCTCGTGTAATTTGTTATTAATACGTTGTTCATAAAGTGTAAAATTATTTTCTCTGTTAGTTGGAGCGGGCAGACTCATAAATCCGTCAAGTTCTTTTTTCAACTCATCCAGACTGATATTATTACCTGTTTCGTTTAGTAGTGAATAAAAACTTTGTATCCAGTTATTCCAGCCCCTTTTCAAATCCTCAAAAATAAAAAGAGTCCCGTAGCAGTCGAATATTACAGATTTGTATTTCACGCAATCCCCAAAATAAAATCCCAAATTATGCTGTATTAATTTGGGATGAAATAATAACGATTGCCCGAGCTAATATCAATTTGCAGTTCAATCGAAGTGAGCGTTAATGAATGGCAACACCTTGAAGGGAACCGGGTTATTTTCAGCAATATTAATCAAACCGATCTGCACTCCATTCAGGAGTTCTGCAAAATTCCACAACCCTATTGATAAACCTGTTTGAGTTCCGTGAATTCCATTGTAAAGCGAAATGCTGAGACCTTTAAACTCGCTTGCCTTTGTAAGAATTAGAGCAATATTTAGTCCGCCGATATATTCAGCTTCGGATTTATATCCAGCAATATTAATTCCTTTTATACTCCCATATTCAGCAACAAGTCCGCCGATGGTTGCATTAAAACCAACAATATCATCGTCGGTGGCAACGACAGCAAGTCCGGCGATATTCAATCCACAAATATCTTTTTCACTTACAAGCGCTCCGCCGGATAAATTAATTCCTGAAATTCCTCTTTGTGCAACAAGCGCAAGCCCGCCGAAATTAAGTCCGGTCATTTCGCCTTGCGAAACACAAGCCAATCCGCCAAAACTAAATCCCTGCATGTTTCCCTGGGCGACATTGGCGATCATGCTAGCATTAATCCATTCCATGTTTTTCTGGGATACATTTGCGAGTCCGCCGAAATTTATTCCACACATATTTTTCTGGGTAACATTTGCCAATCCACCCACACTTATTCCTTTTAAGTCACCCTGTGTTACCATAGCAATCCCGGCCAGGTTTACTCCGATTACTTCACCTTCAGAAACGACAGCGAGTCCGCCAATATTAATTCCCCAAAGTTTTTTAATACCAAGCATTCCGGCTAACCCGAAATTGAGTCCGTTAATTTCACCGGCTGCAGAAAAAAGTCCAAGCGCCACGCCATTAATCTGCGATTCGGGATTAATGTCTTCATCTGGTTTCCACATGGTAAAATTTATGCCGTTAACAATACCGAGGTCACAATCGCTCCAGTTGAATCTTATTCCATTAAAATCTTTTGAATTGCCTACGCTGATAATTCCAAGATCTAAATCCGAATGAGTGCAATAACTTTGTTCTTCAGGCTCATTTTCTTCTTCCTGTGAAAAAAGAGTTATTCCAAAAGAAAAAATTAAAATAAATGATAACAGATGTCGCATTTTTGTCCCCGTGATAAAATTTTTGGTTTTAGACTTATTACTCCTCAGAATAGTTACATAATCAGCGAAAAGGTATAAAATTTTTCCATTGTTCTGCAATCTGTTCAGTTATATTTTTAACTGCAATCAGTTCCTATAAATTACGGGAAAAATAATTTTGCATAAAATAATTACCAATATCGCTCTTCTGCTTATACTCGTTATTGCATGCAGTGAAAATTCTCCGGTTAACAACGGAAGTGAACAATACAAAGATAATGATTACATCTACGATCCAAACGATTATTATTATGTTGCCGAACCTCTGGATTGGGAAAATTATTATTACGCTGAATTTGGTCTGTATCTTCCGGAATCAAGAGAATCAATTAAAGGAATTCTTGTACTCGTTCCCGGACATAATGGAAACGGGCTATATACAAAGGATAATCCGGAATGGAGAGCTGTAGCTGACAGAAATAACCTCGCACTTGTTGGCTGTTATTATTACGGAAATCATTCCAATAAACAATATTATCTGGCCGGTGGAGGTTCTGGTTTTGCGCTTGTCACTGCATTGGAAAATTTTGCCGAGCAAACCGGTCTGGAAGATTTACGAACGCTGCCGATTTTTATCAGGGGCTATTCCGACGGCGCTGTTTTTGCTTACACGTTTACCTGTAATATTCCTCAACGTATTGCCGGATTTGTTGCCATAAAAGGCGGATATTTTCCCTTCATTGCCGATGAGGTAGCGGTTAACACACCCGGCATGTTCATTTATGGCGAAGATGATCTTGAAACGCGTAATACACAATCGCAACAGGTATTTACAAACTACAGAAAAGAAAACGACGCCCAGTGGTTACTGCTTGAACATAAAAATTACGGTCATGAACTTGGAAATGAAAACGATATCGTTATTCCGTTCATTGACATTGTATGTGATTTACGAATGAATTCACTGACACATCAGCTTAATGTTCTTGTTACGGAAGATGGATATCTGGCTAATCAGATTTATGAGAATTATTGGACTTATTCCGACTATCCTTATAATAAGGATTACGCCGGTTGGCTTCCGAATGAAGAATTAGCCATTATTTGGAAATCATATGTTGAGACACTTTAATGAATAAAGAAAAATTTTCACGGGGAAATAAGATGAGAAAAATATTATTTTTTTTCTGTCTGTCATTTTTTTGTTTATTGGTTAGTTGCGAGGATCCGATTTATTTTGAGGAAGAAACTGATGGAGATTTGTTTCTCCATATTTTACCTGCATCTTATTCAAATTACACTAACGCTCATTTCGCATTACATGTTCCTGAATTTGAGGGCAACCTTCGCGGCATTCTTGTGATTGTTCCGGGATTTAATTCCGATGGAAGATATTTCAAAGATGAACCCGTGTTCAGAAATTTTGCAAGAGAGGAAAGGCTCGCTATTATTTCCTGTTACTTTGCCGGCGATATTAATTATTACAATTATTATTATAATCCTGAATTCGGCTCGGGTATAGCTTTGCTAAGAGTAATTGAAGAATTCGCTGTTCGAAAAGAAATGCCCGAACTAACCAGCGCGCCTCTTTTATTCTGGGGGCATTCCGCGGGAGGTATTTACAGTTATTCCTTTGCTAACTGGAAACCCGAAATGGTTGTTGCCTGCACGCCCGTTAGGAGCGCTGAGTTTTCACCCGAACCTTCTGATTCCGTAAAGAATATTCCCATGATGTTTTTGGGAGGGGAACTTGATTCTGAATGGTGGTTGGAAGATTGTGTTAATTTTTGCATCCAAAATCGCTCATCTGGCGCTCTTTGGGGTTATGCTATTGAACCTGAAGCCGGGCATGGAATTGCTTACAGTACCGATTTGAGCCTGTCGTTTTTGAGTTCGTCTTTAAGGCAACGGGTTGGCGAAGGAGTTTCACATTACTCCGAAATGCTTCCGGTAAGTGAAGAATCCGGATGGCTGGGTAATTACTTTAGTAAAATGGTCTATCCGTTTTCACAATATCCGAACAATAAATCCGAAGCGGCATGGTTTCCCGACGATGTTTCGGCAAATGCCTGGGTTAATTATACAAAGGGAATCTTTTCGGCTGGTCAACTACTCCCGGTTTTTCAAAACTAGAGACTTTTATTAATTCGCGATTAAAGTTATACCTTAATATAAATTCGAAGATACTATCCGGGAAGTACAAACACGAATGACTAAAAAAGTACTTTTATTACTTTTTGAATTTCTTAGCCATAGGAAATCTTACTGTGAATATACTGCCTTTATTTTTTTCGGAGGAAACGTTTACCGTGGCCCTGTTCAGAGAACAAAAGTACTTAACCAGAGAAAGACCCAATCCGCTGCCTTCATATCGTCTTGAATATCCTTGATCTTCCTGAGTGAAAGGTTGGAACAGATTTTCCATAAACGGTTCAGACATTCCAATGCCCGTGTCATTAACCGATACTTCTATATAACCATCCTCCGCTTTTTTAACAAATATATCAATCTTTCCTTTTTCGGTATATTTAATTGCGTTGTCAATAAGATTGTGAAATATATGTATGACGCTATATGAATCGCCGATAATTTCAGCTTTCTCTGTTTCCGGGTGGAAATGATATCCAAGACCTTTACCGGCTGCACTTTCCGAATATTCTTTGTTTAGAGTTTTAAAAATATCTTCTATCAATTCTATGTGTGTGGGAACAGGATTATAAATACCCAATTGCATTTCAGAAGCGTTTACCACCAGCTCGATTGTTCTCATAAGTCTTTTACCCGCGGAATTAATTCCCTCGAAATATTCAAGTAGTTCCGGGGTGAATTTATTTTCCAATTCATCTGCCGCCAGAGAAACAAAACTAATGATTGCGTTCATGGGTGATCGTATCTCGTGTGATATTTGAGCAAGGAATTCTGTTTTTAATTTGTCTGATTTTTCAGCCTGCTCTTTCGCTCTGATCAAATCGCGTTCATAAGCTTTTCTGTCTGTAATATCAACGCCAATACTTATTTCTGAGCCTTCCTGTAATTTTATGTTCGACCAGATAGCATACAATTCCTTTCCCGACTCAGTACTCATGACCATTTCTTTCCATCCCGCCTCGGCTTTTCGAATATATTCTTCAATAGATTTTCTGTACACCGGGTCAGGATAGCATTTTTCAAGAAGACTATAAAAATCTGAACTCGAATCCGCCCATCCGATTTTTTCCTCAAATTCCCTGTTAACTGTAAATTTCCCACTTCCGGGTTCAAGTCTGGTTATCATAACGGGGATGTTATCAAAGATTACTTGAAGCAATTCATTCTGAGTTCTGATTAATTCTTCTGCCTTTTTCTTTTGAGTGACATCTTCTTTCACTTCAACAAAATGAGTTATTTTTCCCTCTTCATTTACAATCGCTGAGATGATGGCTGTTTCCCAATAAAGTTCACCATTTTTCTTTTTATTCAGAAACTCACCTTTCCAATCCTTACCCTCGATAAGTGTAGTCCATAAATTTTTATAAAACTCTTTTGTGTGGTGTCCTGATTTTAGAATTCTTGGCGTTTTTCCAATACTTTCTTCAAATGTATATCCTGTCATTTTTGTAAAACTGGGATTAACATATTCTATTGTTGAGTTAGGATCCGTAATTACTATTGAGGTGGGGCTTTGCTCAATAACTTTACTTAGTATTAGGGCTTTGTCTTCGGCTTCTTTGCGCTGGACAATTTTCCACACGCTGTTCATTAATAATTTTAACTGGATAGCATCGGTTTTGTCATAATCTGATTCTTTATTCACCACACCAACAACAGCAATAATTTTATCTCCTTCCAGCATGGGAATTGTTAAGTATCTTAAAAGACTGTTTTGATAATTCTCATCTCCTTCTTTCGTTACGAAATTATTCTCTATTATTTCTCTCTTCCGTTCAATGGCTTTTTTACATATTTCCGCTTTATCAAAGTTTGCCAAAAACTGTTTTTCTTCTGAGTTAGAAATTTTCATGTGCCTGTCGGAGAAGGAGCTGAGAATAAATTCATCTTTTTCTTCATTGTAGAAAAAAATACATCCTGCTTTGCTGGATGTTAGTTCAATGGCTTCGTCCAGTGAGTAATCAAGAAAATCCTGAATGTTCGGAGAATTATATTCATAAATCTTGAGAAGCCTTTGGGTTCTTTCGGCATTGATTCTGATATTTTCTTCGTGAAGTTTTCGTTCGGTAATGTTTCTTGAAATACCGAAAGTGCCGTTTATGTTTCCGCTTTTATCATGTAAAGGAATTTTGCTTGTTGAAACCCAGCTAATACTTCCGTTAGGCCAGGTTTCTTTTTCTTCGATGTTGATGACAGCTTTTCCGGTTTTAATAATTTTCTGCTCATCTTTAAAAGCCGATTCTGCATGCTCTTCCGAAAAGAAATCAAAATCTGTTTTCCCAACTGCATCTTCAGGATTATTAAGGTCAAACAATCGCGCCATGATTCTGTTTACTCTGATAAACCGGCTTTGTTTGTCCTTGAAATAAATTGAATCAGGCGAGTATTCCATTAATGTATGCAATAAATATTGTTCATATAATAACGCGTCTTCGGCTCGTTTTCTGTCAGTTACATCCCAAACCATAGAGATCATTAATTTTCTTTCAGGGAGAGGAAAATTCATCGCGCTGACATAAGTGGTCTCTTTACCCTTTCTGGTGATGGGAATATCTTCCCAGTGCATTAATTCAGGATTGCCGCTGGTGCAATCTGCCAGAACGCGTTTTTTCATCTCTTCCCTGACATCTTCATCTTCATAAACTGCTTCCCAGAAAGAATTGGAGTTTGAAAGGGCTTCACGTGTAGTCCGGTAAATTTTCGCAAAATTATCATTCATATACTGAAAATTCACAGCAGGATCAATAGTATTAACGGCAATTCCAACAGGCAAATTATCCATCACTGCTCTTATAAAAGATTCGCTTTCACGCAGTGTCTCTATCGATTGTTTTCTTTCTGTTATATCCCTTATGACCATTGAGGTTCTGCGGTTTCCGTTACTGTCTATAAAAATTGAGGAGGAAACTTCGGTTGGAAAAACAGATTTATCTTTTCTTACAAAATTTAATTCTCCGTGAGCTTTCCCTTCATGTTCTCTTTTTTCCAAAAGATACTTAAGTCTGGAATCCGTTACATCCATCAAACCTTCTCTTCCCGCCCGGCAAATTTCTTCTTCCGTCATTTGAAACATTTCGCATGCCGCTTTGTTTGCGGAAAAAACTTTTCCGTCGGGTGATGTAAGAAGAATCGCGTCCATACTGTTTTCAAGAATTAACCTGTTGTGCTCTTCACTTTCTTTAAGCGCATTCTCAATTTTTATACGCTCGGTAAGACTATCCTCAAGCTGCTTTACATATTTTTTTAGTCTGTCTTCACTTTCTTCTGTCTGGCGCATTTTGTCTTCAAGTTTACGAATGAGCGTTTCATTATATTCCTTTAGTATTTCGCTTTCAGATAGTGGAGAGTCTGAAGTTTGTTCATTATCCTCTGAGTTTCTTTTTGTTATACAATTATTAATAATTTCTATTAACGCATCCGGTTCAAGCGGTTTGAGAAGAAATTTATCCGCACCGATTGAAAGAGCAAAATCTCTGTCTTTGGGATTTGTATAAGTAGCCGTGTAAAAAATGAAGGGAATTTTTTTTAGCTGATCATCTTTTTTACATTCAATACAAAAAGTATATCCATCCATAACGGGCATCAGGATATCGGAAATTATAATATCGGGTAGATTTTTTTTTGCTAATCCTAGAGCTTCAGCGCCATTTCTAGCAGATATCGTCTCAAATCCGCTTCCTTTTATTAATGACTCAAGTAGGTAGAGATTTTCGGGTTTGTCATCAACAATTAGTATTTCCATTTACAGTACTCCTTTTCTGAAAATACAACAGAGATAAACGGGTAAATTCCGGATCAGAGTAAAAATTTGCCGTCATCAATAAGAATATTATTTTCACTATTGTGATCTGTTTTATTTGTTGCTGAAATTAAGAACGATTCTGCTTCCTGTTCCTTTCTCTGATCGAATCGAAATATCAATTTTGTTCAGGTCGCAATATTTTTTTACTAAAGCGAGACCAAGCCCGTTACCCTCATAACTTCGGCAATATCCCCTTTCTTCCTGCATAAAAGGTTCAAACAGATTATTCATGAAATCATCCGACATACCGATACCCGTGTCTTCTATAATTACAAAAATTCCACCTTCTAAAGTTCCATCAACAGTAACATCTATTTTACCCCTTTCGGTGTATTTTATGGAATTGTCCAACAAATGTGAAAATATCTGACCCATGCTGTATTGGTCTCCGTAAACAAGAGCGTGTTTTTTCTTATAGTTAAAATTCAGCTTCAGTTTACTTTCTTCCGCTTTGACGGAAAATTCCGCCTGCATTTCCGGGAGGACGTCCTTAGTCAAATCAATGATTTTCCAAATTGGTTTATAGGCGCCGATTTGTATTTCCGACATATTTAAAATCAGCTCAATGGTTCTTATGATTCTTTGCGTTGATGATTCGATTCCGTCGAGTAAACCCGGCAGTTCATCATAACTTTTATTCTCTATTTCGGTTTTTATTACTTTGGCAAAATTTGCGATAACATTCATGGGTGTTCGTATTTCATGTGAAATTTGGGTCAGAAATTCTGTTTTCAGTTTGTCTGATTTTTCCGCTTCTTCTTTAGCGGCGATTAGTTCCTCCCTTGCTTTTTTTGATTCAGTGATGTCATTTGCCACGCCGATTAAAGCTATGGTTTTATTATTCTCGTCTCTTATCGCAGAAGTTGACAGAAAAACAGGGAATAATGTGCCATCTTTTTTCCGATTAACAACCTCTCCTTTCCAGCCTTCATTCTTTGTCATTGAAGAAATGTTCTGTAGTTGTTCAACAGAGTCTTCCGTGTTTGTACGAATAATGCTGATATGCTTTCCTATCAGTTCGTCTTCCGAATATCCATAAGTTTTCTCAAAAGCCTCATTAACAAAAAGCAGATTATTGTTCTCATCGGTTATAGATATACATTCACTTATACTTTCCAGGGCATGTGCTAAAAACTTTATTTTTCTGTCGGTGCCTTTTTGTAGTTCAATTTGTTTTTTTAATTCCTCGTTAATTTTTTTTAATTCTTTTTCAGACTCTTCAACCTGAGTCATCTTATCCTCAAGTTTTCGAATTAAAGTTGAGTTATATTCTTTTAGCACAACATCATCGGATATTACCGGAGCCGTATTATGTCGAATTTTATCCCCTTTCATATCTCTCAATACTTCATTAATGATATTGATAAATACATCGGGATCCTGTGGTTTTTGTATGAATCTGTCCGCACCCAGACTCAGCGCAAACTCTTCGTCTTTAAGGCTTGTATAGGTTGCTGTGTAAAAAATAAAAGGAATCTTTTTAAGCAAATCGCTTTTCTTGCATTCAAGACAAAAGGCGAATCCGTCCATAACCGGCATTAGGATATCGGAGACGATAAGATCCGGAGACTCACTCTTGGTAAACTCCAGTGCTTCGGCTCCATTTTTTGCAGATATTGTTTCATATCCGTTCCCTCTTAAGAGTGACTCGAGGAGATAGGAATTTTCTTGTTTGTCGTCAACAATAAGTATTTTCATAATTTTTCCCGTCAGTTAAGCTCAGGTGGAAGAAATGATTTCATTTGTGAAACGAATGTATCCGGATTAATCGGTTTTTCGATATACCCCGTTGCGCCTGATTCAATAGCTTTTTCTTTGTCACCGGGCATAGCGTAAGATGTTACGGCAATAATGGGTATGTCCTTCAATTCCTGGTTTTCTCTTAACTTTTTCGCGACTGCGTAACCATCCATTTCCGGCAACTGAATATCAAGAAGTATTATATCCGGCTTATTTGTTTTAGTTGCTTCAATTCCAGCAATTCCGCTAAACGCCTGAATGATTTCATAATTCTCACTTTCAAGAAGATAAGTAAGCATATACATGTTTTGCTCATTATCTTCAATAATTAAGATTTTAGTTTTCATTCTTTTTCCCTGCAAATAATAAGATTTCGTAAAACATTATTCTATCGGCAGTGTAACAATAAATGTACTGCCTTTTCCAATCTCGCTTTCCACAGTAATCGTTCCCCCTAATTTTTCTACCAGTTTTTGGCTGATTGATAAACCAAGTCCCGTTCCTTCATGCTGCCTGGTTAATCCTGTATCTATTTGGCTGAAAGGCAGAAAAAGTTTATTTCTGTCTTCTTCTTTTATTCCAATACCTGTATCAATTATCTTCGAAATAATTTTCGAG
>CAZEXO010000018.1:0-30754 GCA_964516545.1 uncultured Melioribacteraceae bacterium | reverse complement strand
TGAGTAAGATAAAATATCAAAGTTTGGGCTTTTTTGAAAGATATTTATCTTTATTCAACAATACGGGGACAGCTGGGTCAGGTTGGCGACATAAAATATGTTTACATTTTCGGAGCAATTGCTGTGTTTATTTTACTCATCGCCTGCATCAATTTCATTAATCTCTCTACGGCTCATTCTGCAGGTCGCGCAAAAGAAGTAGGAATAAGAAAAACTCTAGGCTCATTCAAAAAAGATTTAGTTATTCAGTTCATCATTGAATCATTTTTACTCAGTTTAGTAGCCACAATAATCGCGGTCGGACTTGTTGAACTGGCATTGCCATCATTCAATGAACTCGCCTCGCGTGAAATTGAAACCGATTATTTCGGAACTCCGGCATTACCGTTGTTGCTTTTTTGTCTTCCGTTTTTCGTTGGTTTTTTGGCAGGCGCTTACCCGGCATTTTATATCTCCAATTTTAATCCCGTTGCAATATTAAGAGGCAAAATAAGAACCGGCGCAAAAAGCGGTTTATTACGAAGCGGTCTGGTAATATTCCAGTTTACAGCTTCAATAATTTTGCTCGTGGGAACAATCACGGTTTTTAAACAGCTTAATTTTATTCAGGATCAGAAACTTGGCTACAATAAGGAACAGGTTCTTGTACTTAACGACGCTTATTTACTCGATCAACAGACGGAAGCATTTAAGAATGAAATGTTATCACAAAACGGAATTGTAAGCGCAACGGTTTCGGGATATTTACCAACACCTTCAAATAGAAATAACAGCGCCGTATATCCAAACGGACAGCCCGATCATCCCAAAACAACGCCCATGTATATCTTCCAGGTCGACTATGATTACATAAAAACCATGGGCATGGAGATAAAAGACGGAAGAGATTTTTCGAGAGAGTTCGCCTCCGATTCTTCAGCAATAATTATTAACGAGGCTGCTTTGAAATATTTCGAGTGGAAAAATCCTTTTGAAAATACCATCGGACTTTTTACAACCAGAGAAGGCGGCACAAAAGACTACAATGTGATAGGCGTGGTTAAGGATTTTAATCATTCATCTCTGCGTGAAAAAATCTCACCTCTTGTGATGGTGATAGGTAATAGCACAGGCAATATAAGTTTCCGGCTGAAGACAGATAAAGTGAATGATGTAATTTCCGTATTAGAAAAAAATTGGAAAGAGTTCACAAACGGCCAACCGTTTTCTTACAACTTTCTAGATGAAAATTTCAACAATATGTATCAGGCTGAACAAAAACTCGGTAAGATATTCGGCGTGTTTGCTTCACTTGCAATAGTAATCGGTTGTTTAGGATTATTCGGACTCGCGGCTTTCACAGCTCAGCGCAGGACAAAAGAAATAGGTATCAGAAAAGTAATGGGAGCTTCGGTTCCAGGAATTGTTGCAATAATGAGTACGGAGTTTACCAAACTAATTTTTGTTTCATTCATAATCGCTACACCCCTTGCATACTTGCTGATGGATAGTTGGTTACAGGATTTCGCCTATAAAACAGAATTGGGAATAAGCGTTTTTCTGTTGTCGGGAGGGATCTCATTTGTTATCGCTATTCTGACTGTTAGTTATCACGCCATTAAAAGCGCGCTTGCCAATCCGGTAAAATCATTACGCTACGAATAATTTCAGGAGGAGCTCTCTCTCCTCCTTTAATTCAAAGAAATTTTAAAATACTTTTTTGAGTCTCATCCTCCGAAGTGGATCATTGTCATTCCCGGCAGCGTGTTCGTGAGCGAATGCGCAATTACACAGGCAAGCAGGTTTTTTTCCGATTTCACATACAACCATCCTAATATCAAACCTCCAACACCGCCCTGAAGAAGAGAGGAAGTTAATGCGGCCATAAAGTCACCATTTGTTGGCCAATCCGGATTAAGAAACGCATACGGCAAATGATAAAGTCCGAAACAAATTGCTGTTATAATTATTGCCATCGTATTTGATCGCAACAGAACCTGAAGCCTTGTTTGCAAAATACCCCGGAAAAAGAATTCTTCCGTAAAACCGGCAGTTACCAGCATCATAATAAATATTAACGGCATGAGTATTACAAACTTACCTGAGGAAAATATTTTTATTATTTCCGCTGCGGATTCCGACAACATAAGCTGAAGTATGCTTATCGCCAATCCTACTATAATCGCTAAGCCTATTCCATTACGCATTCGCAATTTAGAAATGCCGATTGAGTCCAGTATTGACGTAATAGTAGAATCCCCAGTGTTCATCTTACGATAGGCAAAAATCAAAATAAACGGCATGATAACTAAAGATACCCAATGCAGAATCTCGTTTTCGGGAATGATAAACAGATATGCCATATCACTACTGTCCGGTTATAAGTTAAATAAAAACAATTGATTATCAGAAGACTCATGTGAATTTGTGTAATTATGTTTAGAAAACATTGAAATAATGGGCGTTTTCTCAAAAATAGAGATACTCACTACTTGCAAAAAAGTGTAGAGTGAATGCTCAATTTTTAATTTTTTCTTGATCATCGCCAGCAATACATAAACAGAAATAGCAATCCAAATTTGAGTTTTGACAGCATTGAAAGAGTTTCCGTAAAATGATTTTATCTTAAGATTTTGTTTGATCCATTTGAAGAAGAGTTCTATTTGCCAACGCTGTTTGTAAAGATTAGCAATGGTAAGAGCAGGTAAGGAAAAATTGTTTGTAATAAAGACGAATCTTTTGTCATTCTCGGCATCAAAATATTTAATACGTCTTAGTTTCTCAGGATAATCTTTTGACGTATAGAACCCGGCAAGAAAAATAGATTGGTCACAAATTAGACCGGTAGTTTTATCTATATGATAAGAATAAATTCTTTTGAACTGAAGATTAGATTTTGCTCTTGTAACGAAAAAAGCATTACTAATATTCAATCTATAGAGTCGTTCAAAGTCGGTATAACCTCTATCGATGATATAAAAGGCTCCAATTTCAGTTATTAGTTCATCAAGTATATTTACATCGTGAACAGAGCCGTCAGTAATGCTAATAAAGGCCGGAATGTTGTTTTGTAGATTTAAAAGCGTATGCATTTTAATTGCACCTTTTGTTGAACGAAACTTTCTGAATCGAGCCCATGAGAACAGTGAAAGACATAAATCGATGGTTGTTGAATCTAGAGCATAGATAGTTTCATCAAGTTCATTGAAAAATTTTTCATCACTATAAAGTTCTTTGGCTTCTTTGATAAGTATGTTTGCAAAATCAGCATATATTTTCCACTCTCTTTTCTCATTAGCATCGGCTAATGTAGAGCGGGATATGTTGTTTCTTATACCAAGGTGATATAATTTGTTTTTCATGGCTCGAAGACATGTTTCTATATCTCTCAAACTTTCTCGATATGTTAATTGAGCGAATGCCATTACTAAAAATTGCTCCCAACAAGTAAATGTTCGTACTCTATAATTCCCTTGATATTTGTTTGCACACGAATGAAAACTATGTCTTGGTATATAACTCATAATTTGAGAAAATATTGTTTGACCTTGATTCAATTTGTCGCTCCAAAATATTATTTTGTAACGACAATAATAATTTCAAATCGATAACAATGAAAATCCCTTGTAAATTCTTTTGTTTAAATATGTTACAGCTTTTCTTCTTTCTCTCAACCGGACAGTAGTGATGCCATATAAAGAATAAAATAGATGACTGCAAAGACGCTTTCTTTTACAGATACTTTTTCGCTTAATCCAATACCCTGAATCATTTCGCCTCTCTTTATTTAATATTATGGCGTCAAATAACAGGTTGATAAATTTGAAAGATTCATTTACAACCAACGCCAAAAGAATTATGATTTAAACTGTTCAAGCCGGTCTCGGCATTTATCAGTCTGCTTATCAAGCGGAATTTATTTAATAGTCGATGAATTATAATCTTGTTATTGTGCAAAATATCAGAGTAGTATAAATACATGATACATATGACGTTTATACAGGTTTGCCGGTTACATGTAGTTTATTTTAGCAGTAGAATTTTTCAATAACTTTTCCTTGCTATTTGATATGATTTCTCCAAACAATTGGCGGGTATTTAACTCTGATTTTATTTTCAAGGTAAAAAATAATCTTCTCGCTATCGCTAATCTTTCTTTTGAGTCAATTGTCCGTGTTGAATTTTGGTACTTCGCATTTACTGCATAGAGAGTCTCTGAAATATTCCCAACAGTGAATATCAGTTATATCCTCGTTATCTGTATGCCATTATTTTTTAATGCCCGACCCCATGAAAAGCTTTTTCACCCGCTGTTATTTTCACACGTAATTTATTTTCATCCGGCGGGAGAGGACAAGTCGCGTATTTTGAAAACGCGCATGGCGGATTGTAAGATTTATTAAAATCAATAAATGTTCTGCCTGTTGAATCGGGGGAATCAACATATAAAAATCTTCCCGCGCCATAAGTTTCATCACCGTTTGTCTCGTCAGCAAAAATTATAAAATATGGAGTTTGTTTACCTGTTGTAATGAGACTAAATTTCTCTCCATCAATTTCAAATCTCAGTTCACCGAATGATTCCTCTTCTTCCATCATACCAATTATGTTAGGTATAATTATTTTTTTCGGCTCACTGAATTCTACAAACTGAGCCTCTATTTTCCAGGCGGGATCAATATCAAACATTTCTATTCCGGGAAAGTTGGTGATGTTGGGATTAGCAGTATCAATCAAACGTATGCCATACTTTTCACCGCGTTTAATAATATACCAGTTAAGCGAGCCCCATTCAAACATTGTCGGACTTCCCGTAACATCAGCTTTTACTTCAGTTTCATTTTTTACACTGTTGTCAACAATAACTTCCACATCCTCTGCGGAGAAAAAAATAATTTTTTCACCTTCTTTAACATATTTTCCAATTATCTCGGGGGCATTAACGTCACTGAACACAATCTTATTTTTTGTGGTCTCCGTTCCGAAAGTATTTTCACCCTCATCAAGCCAATGGAGTCCCGCGAGGCTTAACCAGCCGGTAGGTTTGGTCAGATTTTCAATTCGTTTAGCATGCCATTCTTTAACTTCTTTTTCGTAAGCAGTTTCCTCTTTTGGCGAACAGGAAAATATGGCGACAAGCAAAAGGCAACTTGAAATAAAAATCGAAAATGAAACAGTTATCTTTTTGTAAACGGTATTCATTATTCCCCCGATTGTTGGAATTATTTTCAGTTTCCAAAATAATGTTGAATTTAATACTTTGCCATGAAAATTTTGGAGACTAAATATGGAAAACCAGGATTGCATTTTCTGTAAAATTCAAGCTGAAGCAATTATACAAAATGATTTTTGTTATGCTCTTTTTGATAATTTTCCTGTTACCGAAGGACACATGCTCATTATTCCCAAAAGACATTTTGCCGATTATTTTGAGATGAACAAAGAGGAGAATCAAGCGGCGTTAGATTTATTGAATGAGGCTAAAAATCTCCTGCTTAACAAGTATAAAAATATTACCGGTTTCAACATGGGCGTTAACATCGGAACTGACGCCGGGCAAACAGTATTTCATTGTCACATCCATTTAATCCCACGACGTAATGGCGACCTTGAAAACCCTCGCGGTGGAGTGAGAGGCGTTATTCCGGGAAAGAGGATTTATTGATCAACTGACTATGTGTTATTTATTTTTTATCTCCAGAAATTAAACTCCATTGTATTAAGTATTTTACAAACGAAATATTCCGGTCGTTGAATTATTTCCTCATGATTAACAGAAGATCTTTGGGTATTATCAACAAACAAATGTTTTTATATTTTTCAGGCAGGAATTGTGCATATTGAACTTTCGTTTTATATTTTGATGGATTGTAATTAGTCAGATTTAATAATGTATCTATTTTTACGAGAGGAACTGTAAATTATACATGACGGCAGAAAATCAGAAAGTGAAAATTGTTATCGCCGACGATCATCCTATGCTATTGAAAGGATTAAAACATTCACTGATGACTGAGAATACAATAGAAATTATCGGTGAAGCGCCCGATGGTCAAAAGGCTCTTGAAATGATTATGACTTTGAATCCCGACATTGCCATCCTCGATTATGACATGCCCTTTCTAAACGGTTTACAAATTCTTGAACGAGTAAAAGAAAAATCCATTCTCACGAAAATAATTTTTCTTACCATGCATCAGGATCTCGATTTATTCAACAAAGCCATCTCTCTTGATGTTGATGGATTTCTCCTGAAAGTATCTGTCGACGCTGAAATCGTAAAAGCAATTAAATCTGTTCAGGAAGGAAGGAAGTATTTTGACCCGGTTTTATCAGCTTCGAAATATTCAAAAGAAAAAGACACAAAATTTACATCCGGTATCTTTATGTCTCTGACAAAGATGGAAAGACTTGTATTAAAACTTGTGGCGGAAAATAAAACAACAAGTGAGATTGCCGAACAGTTATTTATAAGTGAAAGAACCGTGGACCGTCATCGTTCAAACATTTGCAAAAAACTTGATATCAGCGGACACAATGCGCTTATGCGTTTCGTAATTGAAAATAAAGAGTCAATCTTCTCGAATAATTTTATCCCGGTCTGACCGAAAACCGCAAATGCAAATTCTCAGTTTTCCCCCGAAATGGGTATTGATACCCAATAAAATTGGGTGCTAAAACGAATTGATAACACACAGCTTTATCTCTTATTTTTGATAAGCCATTATAATCCTGTTTAGTAATACCATTCATTTCTGGGGCTCAGACTATAATGGTGTTTGCTCTTACCAAAGAGCAGGCTAGCAGGATTGTAATGGAAGTTAGATTTTTTTTGAATTTGTTTGTTCATAAAAATAAAAGATATACAATTTGAATCCGGTTTGTGATTTTCAATAAAATCTTATCCGCACAAAATTATCTGCCCGGAAGCTCTCCGGATTAAAGTTTTAGATATTTATTAAGTATTAGGCGCACTCATCCGGGCAGATAATTCAACTATAATTAAGAAGGACTGTTATAAATCATCAGATTCCTCATATCCAATTAAAACAATCATGTACATTTTTTACAATTAATACCTTCCTTTCCTTATAGGAAATTTTTTATATTTCAAAGTATCACTGGGGGAAATAATTCAATGCAAAAAACATCCAACCATCTGTTCATATTAGTTTTATTCCTTTCCTCTATTGTTGTTAGCTGTGAAAGTAATTCATCATCGGAAACCACAAACGGGGAAGAACATTTCAGTTTCATACTTTATGACGGACTGACAGATTCAATCACTGTTGATATAACAGCCACTCTCATGAATAATTATGACAGAATTACCAGCACTTTGCAGGTTGATAGTATGCCACATGTTACAATTGAGATTTGGCGGAATTATAACAACTACCTTAATGCACAACAGGCAAACATCGGACGGGCTTACAATGGCTCAACGGGTTACATAAAAAGTCCAACTGAACTTTGTGTTTATTTGAATGCAGGTACCCCCGGAACCGCCACACATGAGTTTGCACATCTCGTTTCCATGCAGGTAAATCATACTATTCCAAATAATCCGAGATGGTTATGGGAAACGACTGCTCTTTTTCTTAATCAGGAATTTGTAGACCCAAGAACAATCAGCTCAATCGCTAACAGAAATTATCCCACCTTAAGTCAACTTAATAATGACTTTAACACAAACGATAACTTAATTTACCGTGTCGGATATGTTCTTGGTAAATATATTGTTGATACCTGGGGAACTGAAGGACTTATTCACCTTATTGAAAACAACGGACAAATTCAGCAAACGTTAAACATACCTGAAAGTGAATTTGAGAATGGTTGGGAGGACTATCTTCAGGAAAAATATTTTTAATAATTTTTCTTATCTTCCTTTAACAAAGAAGTAATTCTATAATCACATGATTAAACATACTCACATATTTCAATGCAAAAACTATTCTGTTTCAGCCAGGGGCAAACATGAATGTTTATGATAAACTAAGCGACCCGATTGCCCTGGTAATTTTTCTGTTTACTTTACTTTTCCCCATCGGTGTTGGATTTTTTGCTTTGTTCAAAACAAAAAGTCAAACTGACTTTTTTATCGGCGGACGCGGGATGGGACGATTCACAGTTGCTTTATCTGCTGTTGCTTCGGGGCGATCATCATGGCTGGTTCTTGGTGTGAGCGGAATGGCTTATACTATCGGATTCGGAGCAATATGGGCAATAGTCGGATATATAACCGTAGAAGCACTTCAGTTCGTTTATATCGGAAAACGCCTGCGGGAAGAAACACAAAAAATGGATTCAATTACTCTGCTTGATTATTTTGAATCGAAGTTCCGGGATAACAAAAATCTTATCAGAATAACCGGCGTAGTGATTATAGGAATATTTATTACTGCTTATGTCGCAGCGCAATTTAATGCAGGCGCAAAAACTCTTGCGGCTGCACTTGATATGTCGTACTTGCTTGCACTTCTTTTGTCCGGTTTATTGATTCTCGTTTATATGGTTCTCGGTGGCTATGTTGCTGTTGTGTACAATGATGTAATCCGCGCTATAATAATGTTAATAGGCTTGGTTGTTCTTCCCATTTTCGGAATTATTCAAGTGGGTGGAATAGGAGTATTAAATGAAGCGCTTCATCATCTTAATCCTGAATATTTAGATCCGTTTTCGCTGAGTGTTGGAGCCGTAATCGGATTTTTAGGAATCGGACTCGGTTCACCCGGTCAGCCGCATATCGTTGTTCGTTACATGTCAATCAATGACTCGAAAAATCTTAAATACTCCGCGATAATCGGAACCGTCTGGAACATAATTCTCGGACTTGGCGCTATTTGTATTGGATTAATCGGAAGAATTCTCGTACCTGAATTATCAGGACTTCCCGGCAATGACCCAGAGATGATTTATCTTGTTCTATCCTCAAATTACTTTGGACCCTTGTTGTATGGTATTTTAGTCGGCGGAATTTTCGCGGCGATACTTTCAACAGCGGATTCGCAATTACTTGTTGTTGCTTCGACTTTTGTCCGCGACCTGTATGAAAAAGTTTTACATAAAACAAAAATCACAGATGAGAAAAAGAAGTTATCCTTGAGCAGAATTGTTGTAGTATTTTCCGGAATACTTGCAATGGCGTTAGCATTAATTGCCGATGAACTTGTATTCTGGCTCGTACTTTTTGCCTGGGGCGGATTAGGTGCGTCATTCGGACCGACATTGATTCTGTCATTGTACTGGAAACGTACCACAAAATCAGGAATAATCTGCGGAATGCTAACAGGCACATTCATTACCATTATCTGGAAATTATGGTTAAGCAGCTCTACAGGAATTTATGAATTGATTCCCGCCTTTTTCGGAGCGTTGATTGTAATTGTGGTTGTGAGTTGGATGCAGAAGAAGTGATTTTTTTATCATGCCTTTTTATGAAAATCATAATAACCTACCTTTCAATATGCAAGTCCGTGTTCTCTGTTTTTAACTTAAAAAATATTTTAAAGGTGTGTATTAATCCACACCTCAAAATCCAGATAATCCAAAACAATAGACTTTACTTTTTCATCAGTTTTCGCGAACAGGTCTTTTTCCAGATTTGCTAAAAGCGTATTATGTTTTTCCGGATTGCACATACTAACCTTTGAAAAATATTTCAGCAATACTTTTTCGAAATTGTGAAGTTCTCTTTTCTTTTTCAGAAACCGCCTTGTTGATTCAACCGCGTAACGCAGCACGTAAACATTATTCAGCTCAAGATGAATCATCATGTTCAAAAACCGTGAGAAGCTTTGAATGTCTTCCCTCACTTTTCCATAATTTCCGTTTATGATTTTATTTGTCCAGTTAAGAGCCTGCTTAAAATCCTTTTGCATAAAAGAGAAGTAAGCGAACTGGTAAAACAGCATAACTAAATAATCAGGCGAAATCACCTCGTTGTACTTTTCGATGAATTCATTTATTGTGTCAATTTTTTTATATCCTTTCTCGAATTCCTTGATGTCCCTGTACATCTCAAGCTCAATATTAAAAGTTCTTGTAATCGAGCGGATAGTCATAAGATTATTTTCATCGCCGCAATATGTTTCCGGCGCATTTCTCACCTTTTGCAACAGTTCCGGAATTTCTTCATATTGTTTATACGTAAGCAGCATTGTAATTTTATTATTCAGCGCTGTGATGTACGATGATGGTTCATCGATTATTTTTTCAGGGTTATCTTCATGGAGTTTGATTAGTTTATCTATTTCAAGAACGGCTTCTTTCTGTTGACCCTGACGTAAATACAATGTATGTCTAAGGTGATAAAATAATATCTTTGCTCTGAAAGATTCCGGTAAATTTTTCGCGCACAATAATTCATTCTGCATATATTCCGAAACGTCATGATATTTTCCCGTGAAAAATCCCAGTGAATCGAAAGTAAGATACCAGTATTTATTTTCCGAAATAATTTTCTCGGCGATGTTTATGCTGTCTCCGATAATTTCATTCTGTTCATTATCTTCTGTCATCGGCGTTGATGTCCGCAACAGAATTTTTCTTTTCCATTCGTAACCGGCAAGAAGCTGGGGAAATTTTTCAAATTTTTCCGCAAGAAAAATAGACTTGTTTACGATCTCCATCGCCTGTTGATACAGTTCTCTTCTGAAGAGAATTTCAACGTCCCTGATCGAATCATTAATCTGACCCTCAATCGAAATTTTTTGATGAAAACTTCTAAGACTTTTAAGAATCAGTTTATTGAGATAATTTTTAGTGACATGAAGCTGTTTGATAAATTTTTCTTCAGCAAAATTATGTTTGATTTCTTCCTCGCTGAAGAAAGGTTGTGAATCGATGTAATTGAATAACCGGAGATAATTTTTTTCACCCTGTGAGACGAAAATTTTAAAATATTTTTTCTCGGCGGGAGTAAGGGATTTTATTAATTGATATAAGCGCTCATTTTTCTTCATATTTTACGAAATGATAGATTTTCTCTGTTAAGATAATCTATTTTTTGCAATAATCATCATTTTCTCTGGATTCTACTTTTTACGTTTTT
The DNA here is from genome assembly GCA_964516545.1 of uncultured Melioribacteraceae bacterium. GTDB lineage: Bacteria > Bacteroidota > Ignavibacteria > Ignavibacteriales > Melioribacteraceae > JAHISV01. The sequence goes on along the minus strand of CAZEXO010000018.1, from coordinate 19,719 downwards.
CATGAAAATGCTGTTGTGCAGCGAAAATATAACCATAAATTTCGGTCTGATATTTCCATTTGTTTTTAATTTGGGGCGAGATAAAAATGATTGGGCAAAATTTATTCCTCAAAAATCTTTTACTTCAAAAGACATTTTTACTTTTAGCAATAATAATAAATTCGGGAGTGGCTCAGGTGAATAATATACTTTTCGAAGATAAGTTGAATGGTGAATTAATTCCGGGATGGAGATCAGCACCGAAGCAATTTGTTGAACTCCCTGAAACAGGAAAAGTAATGCTGTTCGAATCCGAATCTGTCTTTCCGGTTAATCCGCCTTGGGCCGGCGACCAATCGTGGAAAAACTACCGGGTGGAAATTGAACTTCTTCCCACCGGCGGGCATTGGTTCGGAATTGATTTTCATGTTCAGGAAAACGGACTCGAAGCGAACAACGTTCAGTTTTTTACTTTTGATACAACAAGTCAGACCGCTATTGAAGCCGCATCAATTCACGGCGGATATGAAGGCGCATGCTCGTGGAAATTGTATCCGTTCTCGTCAAAATATCCGGTTCTTGAAAAAGGTCAGTGGGTAAAACTAAAAATCGACATTGGTGATTCTTTTGCGAATGTTTATCTGGGCGACATGGAAAATCCTGTTCACACTGCTTATGATTTTCCTTATTCCTCCGGCGGGATCCGAATTACAACAATCATGAAAAGTAAAATATATCTGAGAAATCTTAAGATAACTTCTTTGGAAAACACTGAATTGATGCCGCTGATAAAAGACGATTGGGTAAATGTCCGTAACAAAAATATTCTTAAGGATTGGAAAGTGACCAAACCATTCGATGCGGGATTTGGAATTGATCAATTACCGGATACTCTTATTTCACCTCAAGTTGATTGGATGGATATTAAAACCGACAGTAAGGGAGTCATTAATCTTGGGCAAAAATTTCCGAACAACAACAGAACGGGAACTTCTTTTGCCAAAACAGTGATTTATTCCGAGTCTGAAAAACAAATTAAAGCATGGGTTTCTTACACCGACAGATGTAAAATATGGTGTAACGGAATCGAAATTTTTAACGGACCAAAGAGGGGATGGTACGACCCCGAAGCGAATCACGATTGCCGTTTGAAACCCGATAACTTTGAATTTACTCTTCCACTGAAAAAAGGTGATAACGAAATAATTCTCCGCTCCGAAGTTACCGAAAGATGGGGCTGGGGATTCTGGATGAGAACAGAATAAAAAAATCCCGGGATAAAAATAAATTAATTCACAACAAGAAAGGAAACGTTATGGCAAATGTAATTAACTGGTTCGAAATACCTGTAACGGATTTCGACCGGGCAAAAAAATTCTACAGTCAAATTCTTAATGGCGATATGCACACCGATGTATGCATGGGAGTAAAAATGGGCTTCCTGCCCATGGAAGGACAGGGCGTTGGCGGGGCGATCTGTTACGGAGAAAATTATAAACCGTCACCGGATGGAGCTAAAGTTTACTTAAGCGGCGGTGAGGATTTATCAACGCCTCTCTCTCGTGTTGAAAAAGCCGGCGGTAAAGTTGTAATGCCCAAAACAAAAATATCTGATGAGGTTGGTTACATGGCATTCTTCATCGACACCGAAGGCAATAATGTAGCGTTTCATTCGCCAAAATAGTTGTATGTTTAATAGTCATTGGTCATTGGGTGATTTTCAATGATCAATGACTTATTTTAATTTCACTGAAACTACAATCTTCTATTATCTCTTGACTCATGAACAATGACTAATTAACGAGGTTTTCATGTCTTACTTTACAAAAGAGACAGTTAAATATTTCACTCAACTTGAAAAAAATAACAATAAAGAATGGTTCGAAGCTCACCGCAACGAACTCGAACTTCATGTTATGGAACCGGCAAGAGTATTTATTCTTCACATGGGCGATACTTTACGTGAAATCGCTCCTGATGTTCAGGCGATTCCACAAGTTGATAAATCAATCTTCCGGCTTCATCGCGATGTTCGTTTCAGTAAAAACAAATCACCGTACAAAACAAATCTCGGAATTTATTTGTGGGAAGGTCCCGCGAAAAAGATGGAGTGTTCGGGATTCTATTTAGGCATTGAGTCAAAGTTATTTTTTGCCGGATTGGGAATGTATATGTTTACTCCCGAACAAATTAAAAAATTCCGGGAGGTTGTTTCCGGTACCGAGAATGCCGAAGCTTTATCTAAAATAATTAAGAACCTGGAGAAGAAGGGTTACAAAATTAACGAGACTCATTTCAAACAGGTTCCGAGAGGTTTTGATAAAGAATACAAATATGCTGATTTACTGAAGTACAATGGACTCTACGCATTCTATGAGAGCTCTGATTTAGATGAACTGTTCAACGCCGACCAGATTAAATTTCTTTACAAAAAATTCAAGGATATGTTACCGATTCATAAATGGCTGTTAAAGAACATGTTTTAATAAACGAGTTGCAAACAACGTAATCATCGGACAAAGTGTAAAATTTCACAAACAAATTAGATCAAAACATTGGAGGGGTATTTCATGAAAAAAGTATTGTTCATAAGTCTATTTACATTTATTTGTTGTTTAACAGTTCATGCACAATCAGTATACGTTGACTGTAACACGGGAAACGATAAAAATCCGGGCACTAAGGACGCGCCTGTTTTTTCAATTCATAAAGCTGCTGAAATTATTAAGAGCCGGGACAATGATATTTACACGATGAAAATTAATCCGGGAATTTATGTTCTTGAACATAACGTCTCGATTGCAACGGAAAAAGACTTGATCAACAAACGAATTGTTATTGAAGCAAGCATCTTGCCCGACGATACCTCATGGACACATGAAAAAATGCCGGTAATTACCTGTAAAGCATTGAAAGGAGAAATACCGGAGAACGCTCATTTTGTTAATAGTTTTAGAATCGACGAAAGTCATGTTACAATTCGGGGACTTAAATTTCATGGCTATTTTTATCCTCACACAAGGTCATGCCCGATTGGAAGATTCGATAATAAACTAACAGATTTACTTGTGGAGCAATGTGTGTTTGTCGGCGATCCTAATGTATCGCAGCTTCATGTTGGAATTTATGCCGATGGAGATGAAGTTATCATTGATCATTGTGTTTTTTACAAAGTAAGAAACACGGTAGTATTTGGAAAAGCGCCTGAGAGTGGTATTAAAAATGGGAATGGGATAAAAAACTCAATCATTTACGAAGCATCGCAAGGTCTATGGACAAGCACTCCCGACAAAGATTTTTTATTTACGAATAATATTGTCGCAAATTGCAGATACGCATGGGTTCGGGGAAACGGAAATACAACAAGATACTCCATGAATAATTGCATAATCGTGAATAACAAATTCTACACAGGTGTACCAGGTAACGGCACTTTGAATCCCGTTGTATTCGAGAAAGACGAAAATAACGTGATCAGGTCGGGTGAAATTTCACTCAGATTAACAGGGGTTGAGGATCAGCCGGCGTTAGATTGCGTTGATAAACCACTCCCGATTGATTACCTGCATGTTATTCCCGGTACTCTGGGACATGAAATGGGAGCCGGAATATTTAAACAAAGAAAGGAATAGGATTTGTTCTTCCTTACAAATCTGGCTGATTTGTGCTGCCTCGATAAATTTGTTCAACTATTTTAGCCATTATCGAGGCAGATTCATCTCCTGACTATATCATTTTTTCTTTACACTAATTCCATTACAGCATTCAGATTAATTCTGCCAGACATCTTTTTACATTTCGTTGCATTATTTTTCCTAAAAAATAAAACTAATCGAATTATATTTCGTCCCAAGAGGCAAATATGTTTTACAATTTAGGAAATATCCATGAAATTACTTACACGAGCCGAGGAAATTTTACTTCTCACAATCTGGCGTCTTCAGCATGAAGCTTACGGAGTAAAAATCCGTGAACTGGTTGAAGCGCAAACAGGTCAGCAGATGGCTTTCGGCGCTATCTTTGTAACTCTCGACCGGATGGTGAAAAATGACTTACTCACCTCCTATCTCACAGAACCGACTGCAGAACGTGGCGGACGAAGTAAACGAATCTACCAATTGACTTCCGAGGGTAAAACAGCTCTCGTGGAATCGCGTAAAGTACAAAACAATATGTGGGAAGGAATAGAAAATATTTCTCTTGAAACAAAATGAAAACGAAAAGTAAAAAATATTTTCAGCCGCCTCGTGTTGCTGAATTTTTGTTAAAGCAATTTTTCCCTGACAACGGAAAATTCACAACTGTCGGCGATATCAACGAAGTTTTTTTCAATCATTTGCAGCACTATGGAAAATCAAGCGCGTATTTCTGGTACTGGAAAGAGACACTTGGTTCAATTCTGCCATACATTATGAATACAATTTATTTAGGGGGAGCAATGTTCAAAAATCATGCAAAAATAACCTTTCGGAATATCCTAAAATACAAAACATATTCTTCTATTAATATTAGCGGACTCGCACTTGGTATTGCCTGCTGTCTATTTATCTATATCTGGGTAAATCATAACCTGGAGGTAGATCAATTTCATACAAACATTGATAATATTTATTGGCTGAATACTATCGAACAATATGGTGGAGAAAAAAAACAAGGATTTGGAAGCCCACCCGCTGCCGGTCCGGCTATTAACAAAATGTTTCCTGAGGTCATTAATTCAGCGCGATTGGAAAGCGGCGGTACACATGAAATGATGTTTGAATATGAGAGTAAAAAGTATAAAGAGGATGTGAAACTGGGTGATTTATCTCTGTTTGACATTTTTTCATTTGATATTATTATGGGAGAGATACCTGCGGATTACAGCGAAAGAAAAGTGTTGGTAATTGATGAATCAACCGCTGATAAATATTTTGGAACTGATAATCCGATTGGAAAAAGCGTAAAGATTGACCTCAAAGATGAATATGAAGTTGTAGCTGTTATGAAAGATATCGCAGATAATTCAACACTTAGATTCAAAATACTTGCGCCGCTTGAGACCACCGAGACTATGTATAAAATCAGTAATTATACACGGACATGGAATAACTGCGCCTTTCAAACCTATATTCTTCTTGCACGTGGAACAGATTATAAAATGTTTTCGGAAAAAATACAAAAGCTTCCGGGGATCAATTTTACGAAATCTAATCTGGAGCTTTATCTCTATCCATTCAGGGACATTTATTTACACATTTACAATGTTATAGAAGATGTCAGACTATTTTCAATGATAGCCTTATTAATTCTTGTTATAGCGTGCATAAATTTCATGAATTTATCTACAGCCCGTTCAACAAAAAGGGCGAAAGAAGTCGCACTAAAAAAAGTCGTTGGGGCAGATAGAAAACAATTGATTATACAATTTTTCGGCGAGGCAATGTTTTTAACTATTTTATCTGTGATAATTGCGCTTGTCTTAATAATTTTTCTTTTGCCTTATTTTAATGAATTGTCCGGTAATAGTTTTAATCTTTCACACATCTTTTCTCAGTCAATAATTTACGCATTGATATCAATCACTTTTTTTACAGGGTTTATCAGCGGAATTTACCCTGCAATAGTTTTATCATCATTTAAGCCCATAAAGATCTTACGCGGAACTTACGGAACAAGATTAAAGGGGAAATTATTTCGGAATATATTGGTTGTTCTTCAGTTTTCCTTTTCGGTTTTTCTCATCGTGTCCTCCTTAGTTATAATACAGCAACACAGCTACATAATTGGAAAAGACCTTGGATTTCAAAAAGATCAAATAATAACCATACAATTAAAAGGAAATCTTTTGAAAAATCCGGCCTCCCTAAAAACTGAAATGATGAAAATACCAGAAATAATGAATGGCACACTTACATCTCACTCGTTAACCAATATTTATTCATACGGAAGTGGGTGGAATTGGGAGGGTAAAGATCCCAATATTGAACCTTCTGTAACATATTTGAATACTGATCCTGATTTTCTCAAAACTTTTAAAATGGAATTAAGAGAAGGTAATTTTTTCAAAAAAGATGGAAATCAGGAATTTGATGTTCTTGTAAACGAAGCATTTGTAAAAAAGGGAAAAATCAAAAATCCGGTCGGGATGATTTTACAAAACATGGAGGAGAATTTAACTGTTATCGGGGTAGTTGAAGATTTCAATTTTAACAACCTTTATTCAGCGTTAGGACCCCTAATGATTTATTCAACTTCTGCTTCGATATTTAATCAACACAGATATATAAATCTTGAAATAAGTCCACGGAATATTAAGCCTGCCCTTGCAAAACTTGAAGAAGTATATAATTCCTTTAATCCCGAGTTTCCTTTTGAATACACTTTTTTAAGTGAAGATTTCGGCTTGATGTATAACGACATAGAAAAAGAATCCGACATCATAAAAACATTTACTCTCATCGCAGTTTTAATATCCTGTTTGGGTCTGTTAGGTTTGGCTTCTTTTATGGCTGAACAAAAATCAAAGGAAATCGGAATCAGAAAGGTTTTAGGCGCATCAATAGGAAAAGTAATTATATTATTCTCAAAAGAATTTACAAATTTAATAATCATCTCAATTTTTATTGCTACTCCAGTTTCATATTATTTAATGCAAAAATGGCTTGAAGATTTTCCATATCGGATTTACTTATCACCGCTTTATTTTATTTTTGCTGGAGGTGCAGCACTAGCAGTAGCCATGTTTTCAATTTTTTATGTAGTACAAAAAGCTGCACGAACGAATCCTGCGGAGACTTTAAAAACAGAATAAATTTTAAGTTTTGATTTCTTTCTTGAGATCGAAACTATTTTAACTAAGGAAGAAAGAATCGATAATTCTTTTTTAAAACAAAATGAAAACAAAAAGTAAAAAATATTTTCAGCCGCCTCGTGTTGCTGAATTTTTGTTAAAAAAGTTTTTTCCTGACAGCGGAAAATTCACAACCGTCGGCGATATCAACGAAGTTTTTTTTAATCACTTGCAGCACTATGGAAAATCAAGCGCGCATTTCTGGTACTGGAAAGAGACGCTCGGTTCAATTCTGCCATACATTATGAATACAATTTATTTTGGGGGAGCAATGTTCAAAAATTACTTAAAAATAACCTTGAGAAATTTTGCTAAGTATAAAAGTTATACGACGATTAATATTCTGGGACTCACGTTCGGACTCGCGAGCAGCATCTTTATCTATCTGTGGATTGATTATAATCTCAACGTGGATAAATTCAATGAGAAGATCGATGATATTTACTGGGCAAATGTTATCGCTCACATGGGCGGCAAAGAAATGTCAATCCACGGAACTCCTCCCGCTGTAGGTCCGGCTCTGGAAGAAAAATATCCCGAGGTAATCAAAACGGCGCGTTTGCTGAATGGACCGATGGAAATGATGACGAGTTATGAAAATAAAACGTTCAAGGAGAGAATCAATTTCGGTGATCTTTCCTTTTTTGACATTTATTCCTTCAGGATTATTTCGGGGTCGATTCCGGAAAACTATCATTACAAAAACATCATTGCTATTGATGATGAAATTGCCGGGAAATATTTCGGAACGAAAAATCCTATCGGGCAAACGCTTATAGTTAACAAACAGGATGAGTTTGAGGTTGTTGCTGTCTTTGCATCCATCGGAAGTAATTCAACCATAAAATTCAACATGATTGTTCCTCTGGAGATTATTGAGAAATATAACGGACGTCCTGATTATACGCGTTCTTGGTACAACTGTTCTTATCAAACTTATGTATTGACACAAACGGGTACAGATTACAAACTTTTATCCAAAAAGATTGACGGACTGATAAATGAAAATGTCGGAAACGCAAACGTAGATATTGATCTTTACCTTTTTCCCTTTAAGGATATGTATCTGGAAATGAATGAACATATTGACAGCGTAAAAATCTTTGCTGGTGTCGGGATACTCTTGTTATTGATTGCCTGTATTAATTTTATAAATCTCGCCACGGCAAGATCCGGCAAGCGAGCCAAAGAGGTTGGTTTACGAAAAGTAATTGGCGCTGAACGTAAACAACTTGTTTGCCAATTTTACGGAGAGGTTGCCTTACTCACTTTAGTTTCGGGAATAATCGCTGTTTTGATTGTGTTATTGTTGTTACCTTTCTTCGTTGAATTAACCGGCATCACTTTCTCTATTGACGCGCTTATTAGTTTCAAATTAATTTCTATCGTTTTCGGAATTGTCGTTCTGACAGCAATATTCAGCGGAGCTTATCCCGCACTGGTTCTTTCTTCATTTCGTCCTGTAAAGGTCTTGCAGGGTAAACTTAAATCAGGCGCGGGTAACAAACTTTTCAGGAATATATTGGTGGTGGTACAGTTTTCTATTTCAATCTTTCTCATTACTGCCGCCATAATAACAAGCATGCAACTAAAATACATTTCTAATAAAAATCTTGGTTATGATAAAGAACGGGTTGTGTGTATTCCCCTTCAGGGAAATCTTGAAGGAAAAACTGCCGAGATTAAAAATGAAGTTGATAAAATTTCCGGAGTAATAAATTCAACAGTTCTTTCTAAAAAGATTACCGAGGTATATCATAACGGAGCCGGCTGGAAGTGGGAAGGTAAAGAAGATAACGTTGATCCGAATGTAACCAATTTAGTTGTTGACGCCGATTTTATAAAAACCTTTGATACAAAAATTATCCGGGGAAATTTTTTCAGGAAAGAGAATGAGCCGACAAACAATATTGTCGTAAACGAACAATTTGTTCGGGAAAGTAAATTAGAAAATCCTATCGGGAAAATTGTCAGGCAGGATCAAACCAAGGAATATAAAATTATCGGCGTAATTAATGATTTCCACTTCAGACCTCTACAAGATCAAATCGGTTCATTGTTTTTATTTCTCTACCATGATTGGGCAAAACCAACGTATCTTTATTCGAAAATAACGCCTGGAAATATTTCCGAAACACTCATCCGGATTGAAAAAACTATCGCAGGATTTAATCCCGAATATCCATTCGAATATTCATTCCTCAATGAAGACTTCGGCAAAGATTATGTTGAACTGGAAATGGAAATTAAACTAATCAGCGCATTTACTTTTCTGGCAATTTTTATTTCATGTCTCGGGCTGTTTGGTTTAGCGGCATTCGTTGTCGATCAACGCATTAAAGAAATCGGAATTCGTAAAGTTCTTGGAGCTACTGTGTCGGGCATGGTTGGAAGATTATCCGGTGAATTTTTGAAGCTGATAATTATATCTTTCGTTATCGCCAGTATTCCCGGCTATTATTTAATTCAGCAGTGGCTCGAGGATTATCCTTACAGAATTGAAATGTCATTCTACTATTTTATTCTTGCCGGTATGGCAGCAATAAGCATTGCATTCATTTCCATTTTTTATATTGTTCAAAAAGCAGCCAGAACAAATCCGGTTGTAACCCTGAAGACTGAATAAATATTTTATACCGGTTTCTTTTGGAAATCGGAAATCTTTCCTGATCAAAAAGTGTGACACAAAACAGTTCACAATTTCTTAATCTATTATACTACAATTAGTTTTTGTGACATATTTTGTGACAGGAATTTTATAAATTGTTTTTAAAATTTTGAGAACTTCTTGAATCGACCGGCGTTTGAACCTCTCGTCTATTTTTATAGTCGTTATGATTATAATCCAACTTTAATTGCTGAATTAGTTACAGGTGAAAGATATACCGCTGTTTTACTGAACAACGGCAACATCGGTGTCTGCGCTAATCTTCAAAATAAATTCGGGAGGGAAAATATCATTCCCGTAAAGATTAATCTGGATTTAACCGAACACCGAATCATTTACACCGCTTACCTTAACGCCACGATGAACTATGAAAATATTTATGAACGTGAACTCGACATTTTTGAAGCGGTTGATTTTTCAATCTACCAAAACACTGTGATGATTGGTTATTTCATGCCCATCGTCAAAAAATTTGATGACGCCAAAATCAAACTTACTGTGTTTGATTTTTTACTTGAGGATGAACGACTTTCTCCTCACGAAAACAAAGAGGAATGTATATCAAAATCAGACTGCCTCATTGTAACTGCCACATCCATCATGAACAAAACTCTGTGGGATTTATTATCCAATTCAAACAATAACTGCGATATTTTTTTGCTGGGACCATCCTCAATCATGCATGACGACTTGTTCCAACACACAAACATTAAGAAAATTTTCGGGTCGGTGTTTAAAAATAATGACAGAAGAGTTATGCAATTAATCAAAGATGGTTACGGAACACGCGACTTTCTGAAACTCGGAAAAAAAGTTGTTTTTGAAAAGTAATAACACCATTATAATATTTCTTTTGAACAACCCTCAGATACAATTATATTTCAGTCCGTTCATCACATTTTAAGAAGAGGGAGAAAGTAAAGTATGAAAATACTTTTACTCTATAACAACTACGCCGCGAATCATCGCTCAGAAAAACACTTTGAGGTTGTTCTCGAATTACTTGACCGCTACAACATTTTCGCCGATGTAAAAATACCGCAATACAAACATAACGGAATTGAAATAATAAAAAATGTCAACCTCGACAAGTATGAAGCCGTTATTTGTGCCGGTGGTGATGGAACTATATTCGAAGTTATCAATGGATTGAAACAGAATTCCTCGCAAAAGAAAATACCCTTTGGAGTAATTCCTGTTGGAACCGGCAATGCTTATGCTCGCGATCTGGGACTTCAATCTGACAAACTAATAGAAGCGGTTGCTGCGATCAGAAATTTTAAAATAATACCTACGGATATCGGTTATGTCAAAACACAAAACGAAGATTTTTATTTCGCCAACATAATGGGTTTCGGATTTGTTACCGACGTGGCGAGAACCGCACATAAATTAAAAGTATTAGGATCATTCTCCTATACACTCGGAGTTTTATATCACACAATATTTTTAAACGCATTTCACCTGAGAATGGAAACCAACAGCAAAATAATTGAACGCGAAAATATTTTTGTGGAAATATCAAACTCGCGCTACACCGGCAAAGATTTTTTCATGGCGCCTGCCGCGAAAATAAACGACGGGTTGCTTGATGTAACTCTTTTTAACAAAGCCTCACGTTTCAGACTGTTGTCCGGATTGCCGAAAATCTTTACCGGCGATCATGTAAAAATGAAAGAAGTGGAAACTTATCAGGTTAAGGAAGTAACCTTCGAAACAAGTAATCCTAAAATCCTCACTCCCGATGGCGAGATTCTCGGTGAGACACCAATTACTGTTGAATGCCTGCATAATGACCTTGAGGTAATTACTTCGTAGAACGCTGTAAAATCCGATGGTCATGATTAACACGAATAAAAAGGGATGCTAACTGCATCCCTTTTTGTCTATGAATTTTCAATAATACGGATTAATTATAATTCGGCAAGAAGGAATATTTTTCCGACAGAAAAATATTTTGTTCTGCAAAATCCTTAGGTAATTTTATCTTCACATCAACTATTTCTTCACCTTCCATAACGGGTTCCAAAATAGCCGTTATAAATCCCGCATAGGGAGCGATATTCAATTTTGCGTATCTGTCAAGTACTTCTTTATGCAGATCGTAATTAATCTTAACACCGTAAGTTTCAACAAGTTCTTTTGCTCTTTCGTAATCGCCTTCAGATTTTACGCGTTGAATTTCCTTTAACTGCTGACCGAAAATATGACGCAACTTTTCATAGTCGTTAATTTTGTAGTAAGTCTTGTTGTCTTTTTTTAGTTCTTCAATAACGTTTTCTACTTTACCTGTTTCATAAGCCCAGCGGGCTATTAATTGACGGTTGCGCATGTGAGCCTGCTGAATATCATCACCGAGTTTTATACGCACAAGCTGCCTCATTAAACCATTATTGATTTGGTTATCATATTCCGCCTTGCCTACTTCCAGCGAAGGCATTAATCCCAACTCAATCAATTTCGGATCAAGCAGATAATAAAGCGCCACCAGATCAGCCCGCGCTTCTTCAATAATGCTTGAATAGTTTTTCAATGTTTCTGAGGGCGATCCGACACCTTCATTAATTTTTCCGGAGCCGTGTCCGATAATTTCATGCATGTCGGTATGAAGATTGCCGGACAGCGAACCATGCTCTCTGAATCTTTTGACTGATTCTTCATCAGGGAAAAATTCCTCAATTAATCCGCTTGTCGCACTTGCCATATCATATGCATGACTGATGTTACCAAGTGTTACCGATTTTGAACCATGATTCGCTCTTATCCAATCTGCGTTTGGCAAATTAATTCCGAGCGGACTGCTGGGATAGGCGTCTCCTGCATTGGCAATTACCGTAATCACTTTTCCGGTTACACCAACTATATCCTCTCGTTTATGTTCATTCATAATAGGTGAATTTTCCTCGAACCATTTTGCCGCGTTGCTAACGGTTTCAACACGTTTTGTCGCTTCGAAATCCCTGAATGAAATTATACTTTCCCATGATCCGCGATAACCAAGCGGGTCAGCGTAAGTTTCGGTGAATCCGAGAACGGCATCAAACATTGAATTAGTATCATTCAACCAGGCAATACAGTACTCATTAAATTTTTCGAGATCGCCGGTTTTGTTATATTCAATCAACAGCTCAATCCATTTTTTCTGCTGATCATTTTCGGCAACAGTCAAAGCTTTCTCAAGCCAGTAAACAACTTTCTCAATAGCTCCCGAATATACACCTCCAACCTTCCAGACTTTTTCAACAATTTTTCCCTCAGATTTTTCAAGCCGTGAATTTAATCCGTATGAAATAGGCGTTGAATCTGTTTTGTCAATAACTTTGCTGTAATAATCTTCAACTTCCTTTTGCGTTAAATCGGCATAAAAATTTACGGCGGATTCCTTCAAAAGATCAACGTCTGCGCTGCCGTTTGTTTTAACAGGATCAACTGTCGGATCAAAAAGTATAGGCTTTAGTTTCGCGAGCATATCTTCTATTGTTTCACCATTTCCGTGAGGAAACCCAGATTCATCGGAATGTCTGACAAGTTCTTCAAAATATTCATAAGTAAACCCGGGCTCGAATTTTTGTTCGCCGTAATGATGATGAATGCCGTTCGCAAACCAAACTCGTTTTAAGTAAACAACAAAGTTTTCATACTCTGTTGTTTTTTTATTACCGCTGAAAGTTTTATAAATATTTTCCATGACATCGCGGATATAAAGATTGTGTTTATAATTCTGATCCCATATTATGTCGCGACCTGATAAAGCTGCCTGAGTTAAGTAGTAAGCAAGTTTTTTCTGCTGAAGCGTAAGCTTTTCAAATCCCGGAACGTCGTAACGAAGAATTCTGATATCGGCAAACTTTTCCGTTTGCCATTGAAATTCCTCCTTATTATTCTCTGAGCAATTCATAACAAACAAACCTGTAATTAGTAAAACAAAAATGTTCCTTAGTTTCATTAAACCCCCTAATAAATTGGTTAATAGTTTTTCGTTTCAAAGTTAGGAAAATATTAAGACTTTTTTTATACAATGAAATTTGCCTTGAATAAAAATTGTATATCATTATTTTGGGATGCAAATATGAGTTATTGGGGTATGGTCAATGAAAATGAAATCATTATTACTGTGTCATCTGATTCTTTCCTTTTTATTTATGCAAAGCTGTAATATTACAGACAGCCCCGACAATCCTTATGGAATTTTTATTCAAACAGATAAAAGCGTTTATGAAAAAATCATTGGCGGACAATCTGATACAATACGTTTTATTTTCTCTAACTATACCGACTCGCTGATATATTTTTTCAATCCGGTTTATGTACTTGAGATAAAAGAAAATAATCAATGGAAATTCGTGTCTCATACAGATATCGAAAGTACAAAAACACCCATGCCCGGAGAAAGTATACTTTTTCCCGCCTATTTAGAGTATATGAATATTCCGAAAACTGACACATTCAGATCAATCTGTGAGTATTTATTGATGAATGATAACCGATATCATCACATTTATTCCAACCCATATATTGTTAATGTCGACACACTTAATGAATGATGAAAATTACCTAAACTTTACTTATAGACAATTTCCAAAACATACCCGATAATTCTTTATATTTGCTTTCCAAAATCCCGGGGGCTTTTTGTTTTTCAGATCATTGCTGGATAAATACGTATCATCTTTCAGAGGACTTCCAAGAAATGCCTGGCTTTTGTCTGTGGTTGTTTTAATAAACCGTAGCGGAGGAATGGTTTTATTTTTCCTTTCATTGTATCTCACCAAAGACCTCGGTTATTCCGTTTCAACTGCCGGTATAATGATTAGTATTTTCGGGGTGGGATCGCTGACAGGCGCATTATTGGGAGGCTGGCTCAGCGATAAACTCGGACCGGGTAAAGTAATGTTTTTCAGTCTGTTGCTTTCTGGTTTTGCTCTGATAATTCTTGGTCTGGTTCATTCCGTTTATCTGATTGGAATAATGATTTATATTTCCTCAACTCTAAGTGAATCATTTCGTCCCGCAAATGCCGCTGCGTTTGCCGAAACATGTCCTCCCGAAGTCAGAGCACGAGGATATGTGCTGAACAGAATGGCTATAAATCTCGGAGTAACTATTGGTCCGGCTGTAGGCGGTTTTTTGGCAATGATAAATTACAGTTACTTATTCTGGGTTGACGGACTAACCTGTATTATTGCTGCAATAGTTTTTTATATACTTTTTCACGAACAAAAGATGAGTGCGGCAACTGATGCAGAAAAAAATGAAATCGAAATTAAATCACCTTACAGGGATAAGGATTTTATATTATTGCTTATAATTCTTTTTACAATCGGCTTCAGTTTCGTACAACTGTTTAACACCTGGCCGCTTTATCATAAAGAAGTATACGGTTTTGACGAAAATATTATAGGCATATTATTGGCAATAAACGCTTTTGTTGTTGTTCTGATTGAAATGCCCTTGATCCACCGGATAGAAAACAAAAGCAATTTTACAGCAATGGTTCTGGGGGCTTTTTTTCTTTTTGTTGGTTTTTCAATTTTACCTTACGGAAGCGGTTTCGCATTTGCACTCACCGCGGTTCTGATTTGGACATTGGGAGAGATTCTTGTTTTTCCTCTGATGGTAACTTTTATTGCAAACCGGGCTAGCGATAAAACAAGGGGAAAATACATGGGAATGTTTACTTTCACTTTTTCATTTGCCTACATTATCGGACCGATCATAGGTACATATTTTTATCAGATCGACAAAAATCTGATGTTTTACATCCTGCAGGTACTTGGAGTAATTACCGTTTTCGGTTTCATACTTCTCGCCCGTAAAATAACACGGAACGAAATTCAGAGAAAAGCGGTTTAGGATTTTTATTTATTTCCCTCTGGTTGCTACAAGATAAGGAGTGTTATGTTTATCGGACATTTCGGAGTTGCATTTGCCGCCCAAAAGGCAGCTCCAAAACCATCGCTGGGTACCCTGTTTATTGCAGCCCAATTTATCGATTTGCTCTGGCCGTTTTTTCTAATCCTGGGTTTGGAGAAAGTAAAAATATCACCGGGCATCACTAATGTTACTCCGCTTGATTTTGTTCATTATCCCTTCTCACATAGTCTCGCCGGAGTAATTTTCTGGGCTGTTTTGTTTGGCGGTTTTTATTATTTTCTCAGAAAGGACAAAAGAACTTCCATTGTCCTTGGAATTCTCGTGCTTAGTCATTGGGTGCTTGATTTATTGGTGCATCGACCGGATTTACCTGTCTTACCCGGGGTTGATTTATTTGTCGGTTTTAATCTCTGGAATTCTTACATCGCAACAATTTTACTTGAAGGAATTATTTTCGCGACTGGAATTTACTTTTATGTAAAAAATACCTCTGCAAAAAACAAAACGGGAAATTTCTCTCTTTGGGGAATAGTAATTTTTCTGTTAGCTGTTTATTTAATGAATTTGTTCGGACCCCTTCCTCAATCAGAAGAACCCATTGGTTACATCGGTCTGTCGCAATGGTTATTAGTTGCCTGGGCTTATTGGATTGACAGGAATAGGAATAATAGATAAATGAGAGAAAAATTCAGAAAAAATGTTTTACCGTATTTCTTATTAGATTTTTACCAGTATTCCGACAACCCCACAAATTTTATTTTAAAATAAAGAACTATTTGATATTTGCCAGTGTTGAGCTTATAATCGGATAGACAATCTTATTATAATCATTCAAAACATTGCTTACTCGGAATATTAGAAGTCTTCTGATACTAAATCCATTAACTTTACAAGAAAGGGGTTTTTATGGAAGTATTTCTTGCTTTTATAGCACTTTGGGCGCCGAACTTTAATCCCAGAGGCTGGGAATTTTGTGCCGGTCAATTGATAGCAATCGCACAGAATACAGCTCTATTTTCACTTATCGGTACTGCCTACGGCGGTGACGGCAGAGTGACATTCGCACTTCCTGATTTTCGCGGCAGAGTACCCGTCGGTGCGGGACAGTCGCCAGGAACAGGAAATTACCAACTTGGCGAAAAATCGGGTACCGAAGATCAGTCGCTTACAAATAACAATTTACCGCCACATACACACAGCGTTGCCGGCGTAAGCGTAACTGTCAAGGTAAGTTCCGCTAATGGTGTGGAAGCGACACCGACAAACGGCGCATCGCTCGGCGGAGTGGTTGCCTCCAGGGTTTCCGGGCTTTCTATTTATAATAATGAAAATCCTGACGTAACCTTGAACAATTCAAGTGCGGCTGTATCAGGAGAAGTGGGTGTTACGGGTGTAGGAAACCCATTTTCAGTTGTTCAGCCTTTTCAGGTTGTAAATTATATTATTGCAACACAGGGAATTTTCCCCTCAAGAAACTAATTTTTCAACAGGGATAGAAATATTATTGCTATCCCTTTTTTTGAGTTAAGAATGACACGACCCGTAAAAATAGGATTTCTTTCTCCCTACTCAAGTATTTATCCGGAGTTAAACCATGAACTAATCGAAGGATTTGTAACTGCTTTCGATGAGAGTTACAAAGACAAAAAAGTATTTGAGTTCATTCCGGAATATGTGAATCAGGGGGGTAAAAACACAGTCACGGAAGCAGTAAAAAAACTGTTGCATTTTTATAATGTCGATATTATTTCCGGATTAATAAGTTATCAGGTTATTCCGGAAATCATACCGATGATTGAGAGCAGAAATAAACTTGGCTTCTTTTTCGATTTGGGCGAATATATTCCCAGCCGGGAAATAATATCGGATAATATTTTTCTTAATAGTTATCAGTTATGGCAGTCGGAATTTGCTCTGGGGTTATGGGCTCAAAAAACTTTCGGCAACAAAGGCGCTGTGATCATGCCCGTGTATGAAGCCGGTTACCACCTCCACAGTTCTTTCAGACAGGGAACAATTACTTCGGGTGCAACTGAACTCGATTATCATATTTTACCCCACAATACCGGTGTGCGTACGGTCTCGGATAAACTGGAATCTTTTTTTATAAAATTTAAGGAAAATCCGCCCAGTTATCTTCATGCTCTTTTTTCCGGGAATGAAGCGATTGAGTTTATGTCGTATTTTTATCATTCTGGATTGAGAGACAGGATACCGCTTTTGGTAAGTTCTCACATGGCTTCGGATGAAATATTAGATTTTGTCAAACATCTTGACTGGAAAATCTATTCGGCATCTGTCTGGAACGGTACGGAAACAACCGAGAGCAATGAGAAATTTTTTCAGAAATATAATAGTTGGACAGGTAAAAGAACCAATTTGTATTCACTGTTGGGATATGAAACGGGACTGGTTTTCAGGGAACTGCTCCCTTACTTTACTACAAATAATATCTCTGCAATCAAAAATATTTTAAAAAACAATTCAATTACTACACCGAGGGGAGAGGTTAATTTTTATCCCGCGTCGGGATTTATTCCCCCCAATATAGATATTTATAAAATTATCATGAGTGCCAACTCAACACAGAAAATAATCCTTGAACAAGGTAAAGGTCTTTATTTCAACGATGATGTGTTTAATGAAATTCATAATGAGAACAAATCCGGTTGGCAGAATCCTTACTTATGTGTTTAGCTGCGATGATTGAGGTGCGACAACAAATGATGCAAACCGATGTAATAGTAACAGTGATTTTAGTAAAGGGTAAAAAACATTTAAAAAAATTTTATCTGTCCGGCTAATTGAACAAAGCTATAATAAAAAAAACAAAATAAGAGAAGTCATGAACATGAAATCAATCATTTATATCTTACACAAAAATAAATACATACTTTTTGCATCTGTCATTTTTTTTCTATTGCCAGCTTTTAATGTCATTGCGCAGACAACCGTAAACTTCAACTTACTTACAACCGATACTGATCAGTCAAATCCTTTTAATCACACAGAAAATTCAGTAACATGGACTTTTATACTCTCAGGTAATACTCCAAATATTCATACATGGGGTGATGGTACGGTAAATTTTCAAACCGGTCCAAACGGAATTCTTGGATCTGCAAAAGTTTCTATCTCCAGACAGGACGGAGCCGATTTTAATTTTAAAGGAATAAAACTAGAAGCCACTGTCCAGGATCAGTATATAAGAGTTTACGGCAAAAATAATGGTTCAACAGTCTATGGACCAACAGCGGTTGATCTGGTTACGGGAAATTTGATACAGACATTCTCGCCTGCAAACTGGGATGGTGTTGATGAAATTGAATTGATTGTATATGCGGCGACCTCCGGTACTGGTGGTTATGATAATGATATGTATCTTTTTATTGATGACTTTCAGTACACAATGAATGTTGTCCCCTCAATAAGCAACTTAAACGGTGATTCAGGAACATTTACCGAAGGCGACTCTCCTCTTGCTCTTGATTCAGGTACAGGTGCGAGCGTAACTGATTCTGACGCAACCGGGTACAACGGTGGAAATGTTACGGTATCAATAACTGGCGCAACGGCGAGCGAGGATATTTCCATAAGTACAGCGGGATCGGTTTCTCTTTCTGCGGGCATGACGGCAGGCAGCACTGTTTCAGTAAGCGGCATTTCTATCGGTACAATTGCCGCCGGAAACACGGGACAGGACGGTTCCAATCTCATTGTTAGTCTTAACAGTAATGCAACTGACGCAAGAATAGGCGCCTTGATTCAAAGTATAACCTATACCAATGATTCCCAAAATCCTTCCGGATCGCGAACAGTTAATTTTACCGTAGCGGACGGAGCGGGAGGTACAAGTACTACTTCGAGCATAACCGTAACCCTTTCGGGAGTGAATGATGACCCCACGCTAACTGGAAAGCCAACCGATATAACTGTTACTGAGGATGTTGCAAGTAACGTAAATTTGTCAGCCGTAACATTCGGGGATGTTGATGCCGGCGCTACAAGTATTACTTTTACAATAGCAGCGGGGGCTGGTACACTCTCTGCCTCGAGTGGTGGCGGTGTAACAATCGGCGGTTCAGGAACAGCAACATTAACATTATCAGGAACTGCCGCGAATATTGATACTTATTTAAATACGGCTTCCAACATAAAATATACAAGTGTTTCGAACGCGAACGGAAGTGACGTAACCACACTTACATTGTCGGCTAACGACGGAGGCGCATCGGGAAGCGGCGGCGGTGGGAATGTATCGTTCGGAACCGTTAACGTTGATATTACTGCCGTGAACGATGATCCAACAATAGCAGGTTTACCTACAGATATAACAGTAACGGAAGAAACTGCAAGCAATGTTGAC
>CAZEXO010000017.1:31598-32441 GCA_964516545.1 uncultured Melioribacteraceae bacterium | reverse complement strand
TCCTGATGGAGAACAAGGGTTGTTGAGTGAGACGATTGCAAAATTCTTACCTCCTTGTGAAGGAATACTAATCGAATCTGAATTAAAAGATATTTTTTCTCAGGAAGCAATCAAGATTGCAGATTCAATTCTAACAGTCTGGAAAAATACCGAGTATTACGGAAACAATAATTTAAGAGAATGGGCGACTTCATTATCAGAATATAAAGACTCGCTAATTGCATCATTAGTTTGTGATGCAGTATCTTATGTTAAACTTGTATGTAAGTGGAAGTTGTTCACTGGAGCGATAGAAAGACTACAGGACTATCAAGCATTCTGGCTTTTCAGGGATTTTTAATTGTATTATGATTACAGACGAAAGTGATTTTATTTTCGGATCTATACAAACTGAAAGTTTGCATATAAAATTTTCGTACCGGTTGAGCTTGACGGCAGAACAGGGAGCGCTGTTCTTGAAGCTGCTCACCGCGATCCGCGAAATTTAATTCATTGGCATCTTGACGAGGAGTATCTTGGCACAACACAAATTTATCACCAAATGCCTGTTTCACCTGCGCCGGGCAAGCATAAACTCGTGCTTGTCGATGAAGATGGAGAGAGAATTGAAAGATGGTTTGAGATTGTGAAGTAAAGTAGATTATCAACACCGTTTAGCAAAAATTCGGGGAAATCTAACAGAGAGTCAGTTATCAGAAATTGACACTGCATTGAAATTAGTTTTTGATTTAATTTAGTTCCAGCAATTTACTTTTGGTATCATTATCATCTTCAACAAGCAAACATAAACTTACTCTAATTGATGAGGATGTAGAGATATCAGATTAAGGTAATCACCTGTTT
>CAZEXO010000017.1:16168-31588 GCA_964516545.1 uncultured Melioribacteraceae bacterium | reverse complement strand
GGCAAACATAAACTTAACTCGTTTATAAGGACGGAGAGAGCAGACTATGGAAATTATCTGTTTTCCCGTAATTCATTTATAATCTCCGCGCTCACCCAATAAGGTTTCGCCTCGCCGGTAGAATAACTTATATAAAACAGAAATTGTCCATCTCTTGTTACACAAGGACCGAGATCATGCTGAGGAGTGTTAATGGAGTTTCCCATATTAATTGCCTCGCACCATGAACCATCGTCTTCCTTAAAACTAATAAACATGTCGGCATTCTGACTTGAAAAAGGAAGGCGTGCAAAAATCAAATAACTCTCATCCGGCGCAATAAAGGGAGTGTCTTCAGAACCGTTGGTGTTTATCTTTGAGTCCAGTAATTCCACACGCGCGAATCCGCCATTCTCATAAACCGCTTTGTAAATATCATTAATCACTGTTTCACCCATCGGATGCGCGCCGAAATATAAATTACCTGATTGTGAAAGAGAAAAAGTCCAATGCAGACCGAGGTCATTAATTACACCTGGAAGTATAACCGGTTGACTCCAGCCTGAAATGGTTTTTTCCACGTACCAGATATTTTCTTTAGTCTGATAACCTGTAACTCCGGGGTTACGTTTTGAAATAAAATAAAGTCTGTTTCCGTCCCAGGAAAAAAACGGTTCGCCTGCTTCACCGGAACCATCCAGGGTTAAAATCTCAGGTCCTCTCCAAATACCGTTTTCACGTTTCATAAATCTGATAGATGAGTAATTCGATGCGAGAGGAGTCCAGTAGGCTTCTGTTCCGTCCGGTGAAAAAATTACCGGCGAGTGAATTTCCTCTGTAATTATCTCGGGCAAAAACATTACCGGTGAATTCCCGGGTAAAGTCGGTTCAATATATTCGCCCGTGAATTCTATTCCTTCATTTTCATTTGATGAACAGCTAACGAAAAATAAAATTGCAGTAAAAAGAACTGTGACAGATATTCTTAAACTCATGACTCCCCCATTTTTTCCGCTAAAATAAACAAAAGATCAACGGACAAATACAAAGGGAAAAATAATTGCACTGCGGGTAATCGACTATTCTGATTTCTGAATTCGATTACTCTGAATTATTCACTCATAATCACTCACACAAAATTTTGTTGTATATTTCACTCCATGAAAAAGATAGTTCTGACAACTCTTAACGCCCGTTACTCGCATGCATCAATCGGATTAAGGTATCTTTACGCGAATCTCGGTGTTCTGCAAAATGAAGCAGTGATTGAAGAATTCGTAATTAATGATGCAACCTCAGATATAGCCGAAAAAATTCTTTCACATTCACCGGTAATAATCGGAATCGGCGTTTACATTTGGAATGCGCTTGAAGTGTCAAGACTGGTAAATCTCCTGAAAAAAATTTCTCCCGATACTATTATTATTCTGGGCGGTCCCGAAGTCAGTCATCTCCCCATCCGCGTTGATGTTGATAAAGCGGATTACATCATTCAGGGCGAAGGCGATTTAGCCTTCGGTGAACTTTGTGTTGATTTACTGAACGGGACGAAACCGGCAGAAAGAATTATTCACGCAGAACTTCCCGATATTAATTTACTTCAGTTTCCATATCAATATTACACCGATCACGACATCAAACATCGGGTAATCTATGTAGAAGCTTCGCGGGGGTGTCCATACAAATGTGAGTTTTGTTTATCCTCACTGGATAAAACCGTGCGTAATTTTGATCTTGAAAAATTACTGGACGAGTTCGATAATTTATGGCGACGCGGAGCCAGGACTTTCAAATTCATTGACAGAACTTTTAATCTGAACATAAAAATCACCGAACGCATTCTTGATTACTTCCTGGCGAAAGAGGATAATTATTTTCTTCACTTTGAAGTTATCCCGGATAACTTTCCGGAAAGTCTTCGCGAAAGGATAAAACAATTTCGACCCGCATCACTTCAGCTTGAGATAGGCATTCAGACTCTTAATCCGCGAATAGCTGAAGACATCAATCGCAGAATGAACTTTGAAAAAATAAAAGACAATCTTCATTTCCTTGAAACAGAAACCGAAACGCATCTTCATGTTGATTTGATTGTCGGGCTACCCGGAGAATCGGTTGAAAGTTTCGGAGAGAACCTGGATAAACTTATGAGCATAAGTTCATGCGAAGTACAAGTGGGAATACTTAAAAAACTTTCCGGTACGGCTATTTCACGTCACGATAAAATTCACGGGATGGTTTATTCCGATTTACCTCCTTATGACATACTTAAAAATAATTTAATCAGTTTCGAAGCGATGCAGAAGATGAAACGATTCGCGCGGTTCTGGGATATGATTTACAACCGTGGTAATTTTAATTTAACTGTCAGACAGCTCTGGCAGAACGGAAAAGTGTTTGAAGGATTTTATGAATTTTCCGAATGGATTTATTCGCAGACACTTTCAACATATCAGATATCTCTTGAACGACTTGCTGAATTGATTTTCAGATATTTAACCGAGGTTAAGAAAAAAGAAAAAGTTGAGACCGCTAACATTCTCGCGGAGGATATTTTAAAAATACCGGGAAGAAATCTGCCTGGTTTCTTGAGCGATGTTGCTACTGAGATTCCTGAGGTACGCCGCGGTGAAATAGCGAAGGCGAATAAAAGGCAGATTAAACACTTGTGATAATTTAATAAAACACAGACCTGCCTGCCGGCAGGCAGGTTTTCAGAGATAAATCTTAGGAATTGTATGTTTTTATATCAGAAAGAAAATGAGTATTTCGCCCAGGTAACGGGTAAGATGGAAGAATTATGCGAACAGGAATTACTGGAACTCGGAGCGAAAAATACGCGGGTCGTTTACCGCGGAATTTATTTCAATGCTGACAGAGGTGATCTTTACAAGATTATTTATGCATCAAGATTAATTACCAGAGTTCTCGCACCACTCGTATCATTTTACGCGAAGGATGAAAACATGCTGAGAAAATCCGCGCTTAAAATTCCCTGGGATAAATTTCTGTCGTTGAAAAAAACTTTTGCCGTTACAGCATCTGTATCCAACAGCAGAATAACACATTCAAAATACGCCGCTCTGTGCCTGAAGGATTCTGTCGCGGATTATTTTAAGGAGAAGACAGGCAAACGTCCGAACGTGGAAACCGTTAATCCCGATGTAAGATTTAATCTTCATATCGAAAAAGATCAGGCAGTCGTGAGTTTAGATGTTTCCGGTGAATCGCTTCACAAACGCGGTTACAGGCTATTAGCAGGTGAAGCGCCCATGCAGGAAACGCTCGCCGCCGCGCTGGTAAAAATAAGTGACTGGAACGGCGAAAGACCTCTTGGCGATTTTATGTGCGGCTCAGGAACTATTTTATGCGAAGCATTAATGCATTACTGTAAAATTCCCGCGCAATATTTACGAAGGAATTTTGGATTTTTTCATCTGCCTGATTTCGATAAAGAGTTATGGAAACGGGTAAAAGATTCCGCGGATAAAAATATTCGTGAACTGCCAAAAGGGTTACTTTTCGGAAGTGATAAATCTCAAAAAGTACTTGATGTTGCCAAAGAAAATTTATCGCGGCTTCCCTATTCGCAGAATGTCGAACTAAAAAACAGACCCTTCCAGGATATTGAAAATTTTGAAGATGGAATAATAATTACCAATCCGCCATACGGAATACGAATCGGTGAAAAAGAAGAAGCTCAGGTTTTATTCAAAGAGTTCGGAGATTTTCTTAAACATAAATGCAACGGCTCAACCGCATTCATTTATTCAGGCGATCCTGATTTGCGAAAATCCATCGGACTGAAAACAAGTAAACGTGTGCCTCTAGTCAACGGAAAACTTGAAGGCGTGCTTTTTCAGATTGATAGTTTTAAAGGCACACACAAAGACAGAGTTATTGAGAGAACTAAAAATGAATCCGGAAATTCCTCTGAAAGTAATTCTCAGTAAATTATTCACGGGGGATATGAATTCAGTTTTTTGTTTTATAAATAATCCAGGATGAATCCATGAACAGAGTAAATTCATACCTGCTAATATTTTCCTTTCTGTTTTTTCTGAGCTGCGCGGATAGATCATCACAGACAGAATCTTCCTCCGGAACTTCAAAAAAATACTTTATTGAATACCTTGAGGGAGAGGGATTTTTAGCTTTTGACACTGACGGGAAAAAACTCTTCATCATTTTTCTTTATGATAACGGACCTGATTACACTTCCGAAGGATTATTCAGAATCATCAAGAACGGTAAAATCGGTTACGCGAATGAGTCCGGCGAAATTATTATTTCTCCGCGATTTGATGCCGCGCTTCCCTTTCACAGCGGACTTGCAGGATTTTGTGAAGGGTGTGTCTCTGAAAAAGTTGACGAACATTCAGTCTGGTCAGGCGGACTTTGGGGATTCATTAATAAACAAGGCATTGTTGTTATTCCTGCTCAGTACGATAAAATCATGTCGGATTTTGAGGAAGGTTTTGCGACGGTGCAAAAGAATGAGATGATTTTTCAAATAGATTCATGTGGAAATAAGATCAGTCCATGACAATTTTAATTAAAGATGTACAATAAATAATTTTGCAGACGCCCATAAAAATTTCGGGAACGATGTAGTATTAAAACCGTAGTTATAATTTTATTCAATTAATATTCTGCAGGTCTTTGTGTATGGCAAAACAAAAAATAGCCACGAGGCCTCGAAGGCTCAAAGAAATTTCTCAACAAAATGATTCACAGAAAACTAATCCAGCAAAAATGTTTTTACCGGTCCATTCGGTTCTGTTTTATATTCGACAGTGTAACTTGAATAGTCAGGCGCGGTTTTTACCGAAACGTAATACGCCCTGAATTCGTGAAGAACTGAAATTTCAGTCCCCCGTAACCGTGTGATTACGTAAGGTGTTCCGTTTGCTGTTTCACCGATCGTCTGATAAAAATGATAACCGGTACCGCCTTTAGTCAGCATTAATCCTGATGCAGGCGCCTGTTCAAGAGCCGCTGCTAAAGGTTTGCTTTTGTAATTCACCTTCTGACCTGTCGGAGTAAAATAATATCCCGTGAGATAAATGTCCCCGCCTTCATATAACAAATCATAATTTACATATTGGTTTTTCATAGCGGATTTTTTTGTGCCTTCGAGACCTGGGTCATACTTCGGACGATTATCTTTTGCATAAACAGGGAAAGGTAGACTTCCGGCATCGGGAATTATTTCCTCAACATACCATTGGTCTGTATAGGTGTCAATATATTTGTTGTCGACGAATAGTTGTACCTGAATATCATAAACACCTGGCTTTGTAAACATGTAATAAAACTCGTGATAATTTTTCTTTTCACGGCTCGTACTAATCTGTTTGTCATCAATGGTTAGTTTAAATGTACCTTCTATATCTTCCGGGTATGCTTTGGCAAGCATGAGCGCTCGTTCCAGCGGATAAACATAACGCGAACAATCGGCATCAATGTAAACTTCTGCCGAAGCGAGTTTTTTCCGATAATCCTCAGCCGATTTTTTATTTGCTTCTTCACGGGCTTTGATCGCTTCTTCGTTTTCCTTTTTGGCTTCAAGATATTTTTGCACTTCAGCTTTTATTTCAGGCGGATCATTGGAATAATTTTCCTCAAGAATATTTTGCGGACCTTCGTGTCCCTCCCCGCCTCTTTCGTCACCAACTCCATATCCACGGGATTTAACAACACGATTTGCCAGTGCATTTGTGTTCACACCTGCATCGATATTAGCCTGTTTATATTTTTCATATTCTGTTTTCGAAAAATTTATTTCATCAACGACAACTCTTCTTTCACTAATAATTTTGTTCAGTTCCTCTTCGGTTTTTTCATAAACAAATTTCGAAAGATTCACGAGAAGGTTTAATTTTCTGATTTTCAGTTCCTTCTCATCATCGTCTGCCCCATCGCCTGTTTTCCACCAGCTTTTGGTGAATGGAAGCGGCTGCATGTCATCGTCAAATCTTTTTAAGGGATGTTTGATGATTTTAGCAAGTGTTTCGTACATAAGCCGCAGTTTTGTATTGCGATAATTTGCTGAATTGTTCAGTTCAACAAAATTATTTTTTCGGATTGACTTAGCCCAATTCGGATCATCAAGAGCAATTTCCATTAAAGAGCTGACAGCAATATCAAGCACCGAACCAAGCGGAGTGTAAAGTTTATCAACAAGATTAACACTGGTCTCAACATAAGCGTCGTAAAGTTCGTCGTTCAGTTTTTTTGTCGCGTCAAGGTTAAGTTTGTGGACTTCAGCGCTATTGGTTCTCAGGGTCTCGTAAAGATTTTTCAGGGCTTCGGATAATTTTTCGAGTTGAATTATTTTATCACGATAGAAAAATTCATCGTGATTTCGTTTGTAAGGATTATCCTGAGCATAGATGAAAAAAGGCAGGCACAAAAGAAGAAATACCGGGGCTTTCATTTTGTCCTCCGAAAATAACGGTTGAATATAATAAAATTCGGTGAATAAGTTTTTGTTCAACTATTACTTTCCTAAGCTGTGAACAAATATTCTCCATTTGTTACAAAATCTGCATAATTAAATTTTATGAGAAAGTGCCCGTCTAAGAACAAAATATTCCGTTAAGATTTGAATTTTGCCTTGCATGGAGTTTCAAGAATATTTATGTTTGACATACCAAACGGTCGGTTTATGAATGATACAAGAGAACACATACTAAAAACAGCCTTCAGTCTTTTCCTTCAAAAGAGTTTTAAGGAAGTTACCATGAAGGAAATTGAAGAAAAAACCGGCTTATCCAAAGGAGCGCTTTATCATTACTTCCCCGGTAAGGAAAATCTGTTTTTTGAAGTTATTGATACCTTTTATTTTAAGAATATGATTGTAGGCTACAATAAACTAAATAAAAATTCGCTCTTTGAATTTTATCATGATTATATAGATGAACTTAAAAATGTGCTGTCAAATTTAAAAATCATTCTTGATTCATGCGCCGCCGGAGTTGATATAAATTATTTTACGATTTTGTTCGATGCGATGAGAATCTTCCCCGGTTTCAGAGAAAAGATGATGAAACTCATGGAAGAAGAACTATCGACCTGGACGGAAATTATCAAATCGGCGAGAAGTAAGGACGAATTCGCTTCACCTATGACTGACGAGCAGATTGCCAGAATGTTTATTTATTCGAACGACGGAATCGGACTGCGGCTTCTTCTTGAAGGGAAACCGGAAGAAATTTTTAACGAAATGTTAACACTTTGGGATAATTTTTATAAAGAAGTTAAAGACTAATTTTGTAACTCAAATTAGCTGTTCTTTTGGCTTGATATATTCAATAGCGGCATAACTTTAATGGGGGCATTACGTCTATTGCTGTGTTTTTTTCTCCCCAGGTAAGAAAAACCAATTTATGTGGAATACAAAGAAATAATTCGAGGACTGACTATGACCAGATGCAAATGTTTGTTCATTATCCTGCTGGCTGTTATTATCGCCGGGAATGATGCCAATGCACAAACTGAAAAACAGATAATTTATTTATCATGGAAAAATGTTGTAGATATTTCCCTAAAGGATAATCTCGATTTGAAATCCAAATCACTGGATTACGATTCGCAGAATCTGGAAACCTGGAAATCGCTTTCATATTTTCTGCCGTCGCTAACCTATCAGGGAGTAGCGCAGAAAAATGTTGAATTGCCGGTTTTTGTTTTTATGGGTGAAAGATTTGCTGTGGGTACTCCTTACACGTTCCAACATTCGTTGAGCCTGACACTGCCGATCCTGACCGGTGGAAGCAGATGGTTCAATTATGATATCCAGCAGAATATAAAAAAATCTCTCAGCGAGGAACTACAAGGTAAAAAAGAAGAAACCGTTCTGAATTGTATGCAGGCATACTACGGAATAATTTTATCGGAAGAATTAACAAAATCTGCCGAAGAAGCCGTAAATGTTGCTAAACAAAATCTTGAACAGGTTCAGAAATTTTACAATGCAGGAACTTCAACCGAACTAGACTTACAGAGAGCGAAAGCCCAATATTCATCAACCTTACCTATGCTGGAATCGGCGCTTTCGAATAAAAAGCTTTCTGTTCAAAGATTAAAAAGTCTGCTAGATATATCCTTAACCGATTCTCTTATAGTTGTTGACTCGCTTGATAAAAAAGAATTCCTGAACGAGTACTCAAAAATTTCTCTTGAGGAATTAAAAAACCTTTCCAGGGAAAACAGGAATGATATCAAAGCGCTTGAATATCATCAGGAAGCGACAAAAGCAGGTGAGAAAATTGCCTTGGGAAAATTTACCCCAACCCTGGCATTAACTGCAAGCGTTGATCATTCAGCCCCGATGGAAGATTCGAAAGTTCGTTGGTCGGATTACATCAGATCAAAATCGCTTACGTTATCGCTTCAATGGCCTTTGTTTGAAGGCGGAAGAAAGATTCTTGATTATCAGATTGCAAAAATAAAATCCGAACAAATGGATATAATGGTAAAACAGGCGCGTACTGGAATTGAACTTGATGTAGAGCAGAATTATTACAATTTCACTGAATCATCAAAAATTCTAAAGAGTCTTAAAGACGCTCTTGATCAGTATAAAGAAAGTCTGAGAATTTCTAATTTGCTTTATTCGCAGGGTATGAGCGATCAGCTTGATGTACTGAATGCTCAACTGCTCTATACAAAAAGCAAAAGTGATTACCTCCAGGCAATTTATAGTTATAATGTTAGTCAGCTGGCGTTGTTAAAGTCGGTTGGTTTATTAGACAAAATCTGGCAATAATTTTTTTGAGGATAAAATGAAGAAAAAAATATTTTTTATGATTTCTTTTGCAGCGCTTATTTTGGTCGGATGTTCGGAACAAGAGGAAGACAATGCAGAAAAATCAATACCTGTAAAAATTTACGAAGTGAAAACAGAATCTATTTCAAATTATGTTCGGGCAACCGGATCAATTTCGGGCGATGAAGATGTAATTCTTTATGGCAAGGTTGCTGAGCGTGTGGAAAAAATTGCTGTAGTACCCGGGCAATCGGTTTCTAAAAATCAAATACTGGTCGAACAAAAAAATGATATTCAGAAACAAGGATTAGATATCGCAATTGCCTCTTTAAAAACGGCGGAGGCTCAGGCAAAATTATCCAAACTAGATTTCGACCGCATGGAAAAATTATATTCCGAAAAAGCGATCAGCTCACAGCAATATGATCAGGCGAGAACGACAAGAGAAACAGTTGAACATTCGCTGGAGCAAGCAAAATCAATGTATGAGCAGGCTAAGGAACAGTATGATAACACTTTCACAAAAGCCCCGTTTAACGGAGTTGTTGCCGCGGTTTATGTTGAGAAAAAAGAAATGGTAAATATGGGTCAATCAATCGTTCAGGTTGTTTCACCCTCAAAAATGAAATCAAAAATTTATCTTACAGGCGAAGACATTCTGAATGTTAAAGCAGGTCAGGATGTGGTAATTAAATTCCCGACGATCACCGGGGAGGAATTCAGCGGTAAGGTGGAAAAAATTAACTCGGCAATAGATCAGATGTCAAAAACTCTGGAAGCTGAAATAGTTCTTACCTCAAAAGACCCAAGAATTAAATCGGGTTTATTCGGAGAGTATTTAATCGAAATAAAAACCGTCACAAATAGTCTGGTAGTTCCGGAAGTAGCTCTGATTCCCCAAACAGAAATAATAATTGACAGAAATACGGGACTTCAAAAGTCATTGAAAAAGTTCTACATCTTTGTTGTTAAAAACGGTAAAGCGACCATGAAAGAAGTAAAAACCGGAATAATAAACAACGGACAGGTTGAGATCAAAGACGGACTCAGCGCCGGTGATTCGGTTATAATTGTAGGACAGAATATTGTTAAGGAAGGTCAAACTGTTAATGTAATTGAATAAGGAAAATTGAAATTATGCTTATAACAAAATTTTCGCTTAAAAGACAGATTACTCTCGTAATGATTTACGCGGTGATAATCTTTTTTAGCTTCTTCTCTTTTTCGCAACTAAAAATTGATTTTTTTCCGGATATAACTTTTCCGTTTGCGGGTGTTATCACCTCATATACTGGTGTTGGACCTGAAGATGTTGAAAATTTAATTTCACGACCGATAGAAGAAGCAGTTTCATCAGTAAAAAATATAGAGCGGGTTAGTTCGCAATCATCGAAAGGAACTTCGATGGTGATGCTCGAATTCAAATACGGCGCTGACATGAACATTGCCGAAAACGATATTCGGAAAAATCTTGATTTCATACGGGATTATTTACCTGAGGATGCCACCGAACCGATGGTTTTTGTTTTTGATCCTTCAATGATGCCTATCGGTTATTACAGCATCAGTTCACCGTATCTCGGTCCGGCTGAACTAAGACGGTTATCCGAAGAAAAAATTGAACCCTTGCTTGAGAGAATCGACGGCGTTGCTTCAGTTTCAACCATGGGCGGTCAACAAAGACAGATTAACATTGATATTAATCCTGTTCTGCTTGCCTCTTATGATTTGTCACCAAATGAAGTTCTTCAAACTATTCAAATGGGCGCAGGATTGCAGGCTGCGGGAACCATTGAAACACCGAATAAAAACTATAATCTACGTGTGCTTAGCGAGTATAATTCTTTACACCAGATCAAAAACACCATCATCACCTATAAAAAAGGTATTCCGGTTTACGTGAAAGATGTAGCAAAGGTTGAAGACGCGTATAAAGAAAACACGAATGAAGTGAGAGCTGACTATGGCGAAGGTGTTATGCTGGTTCTTATGAAACAGTCCGACGCAAACACTGTAGTAACAAGCCGTAAAGTAAAAGAGGCGATACCGGACATAATCGCGCGGTTACCTCAGGGGACTAAATTCAGTCCTATTTGGGATCAGGCTGATTTCATTTTGAAAGCCGTTAACAATCTTCAGGATACTGCGGTGATTGCCTTCGTACTCGCGTTTCTGGTTATTTATTTCTTCCTCAGAAATTTCCGGGGAAGTATAATAATGGGTATCTCTATTCCCGTTTCGGTTATTGCAACTTTTGCAGTAATGTTTGCTGCAAATCTTACTCTGAACATTATTTCAATGGCTGGTCTAGCATTAGCGGTTGGTATGCTGGTAGATAACTCAATAGTAGTTCTTGAAAATATTTACCGGCATCGCGAGATGGGAACAAATTTATCGGAATCAGCAGAGACGGGAACTAAAGAAGTGGGAATGGCTATCACAGCTTCGACATTAACAACAATTGCGGTTTTCTTACCGGTGCTTTTCGTACCGAATATAACAGGGCAGTTATTCAAAGATATGGTACTAACCATCACGTTCAGTCTTGTTGTATCGTTGCTTGTTGCGCTTACACTTGTCCCAATGATGTCGTCAAACATTCTCAAAATATCCACAAAGAAAAAGGACAACAGATTAGAAAGGTTCAAGGACAGGATTGCATCCTGGATTGAAAGACTGACAGAAAATTACAGCAAAATACTCCATTGGTCGATTTTTCACCGCAAGATAGTGTTAATAACTGTAGCAATAATGTTTGCCGCTTCAATTCTGATCGCTTACTTACTCGGCGGAGAGTTTATGCCGAAATCCGATCAGGGCATAATTAATATTATCATGGAATCCCCTACGGGAACACCGATCGAACAAACAAGAATGTATGCCTATAAACTTGAAGATATCGTAAAAGAAACAGTTGGCGAAGAAGATTTTGAATCCCTGGCAATTTTTTACGGTGAACGTGAAGGAATCGGCGCATTTGGAACGACATCAAATACGCTTGAAATTTTCCTGAAACTAACTCCGCTCGATAAAAGAAAGAATACACAATTTGAAATCCAGGATAAGTTACGCGAGAAATTCGATAAGATGCCGGGCATTACCTATACATTCCAGGAAGGCGGAACAATTTCGACTGAAAAAGATATTGAAATAAAAGTCATCGGATTTGACGTTGCAGGCGCGAAAGCAATTGCCAATGAGTTAAAATCAAAGATGGAAAAAATTGAAGGACTGGTTGATATTTCTCTGAACACGAAAGAGACCATTCCTGAAATGCAGGTTCACCTGAATAAGGATTTATTGAATCACTACAATCTCTCGACATTACAGGTAGCCGGAGATATTTCAACAGCAATTCAGGGAAAAGTTGCATCGCAATATCGTGAAGAAGGAGATGAGTATGATATCTTTGTAAGATTCGCGAAAGAATTCCGCAATAAAAAAGAATCTCTTGAACAACTTGAACTTGCTTTACCGACAGGCGGCAGAGTAAAATTACAGGATGTTGCGGAAATCATTGAGGAGCAATCAAGTCCGACCATTTTCAGAGAAAACCAAAACAGATTTGTTTCAGTCGGTTGCGGATTATCGGGTACTGATCTTTCATCTGCCGTGGATGAAATTGAAAAAATTATCGCCGATACACCAATTCCATCGGAGTATCAGGTAATAATCGGCGGCACTGCCGAAGATCAGGAAGAGGCGTTCTTTTACCTGGCGCTGGCGTTCATTGCAGCAATTTTATTGGTTTATATGATTATGGCTTCACAGTTCGAATCTCTTGTTGATCCTCTGATAATCATGTTCACCGTTCCTCTTTCAATAATCGGCGTCTTCTTCTTCCTTGCACTGACAGGAACATCATTCAGCGTTATGGCGCTTGTCGGTGTTGTTATGCTTGTCGGTATTGCCGTAAACAATGGTATCGTTCTTGTCGATTACATCAATCAGCAAAGACGCGCCGGTATGGAATTATTCGAAGCTGTTGAGTTCGGAAGTAAAGCAAGAATGAGACCCGTATTAATGACAGCTCTGACAACTATTCTCGGAATGGTTCCGCTTGCCGTGGAACTTGGAGCCGGATCAGAAACATGGTCACCTTTAGCAAGAGCAGTAATCGGCGGATTAACAGCAACCACTGTTCTTACATTGGTTATTATTCCTATTATTTATATCATCTTCGAACAAACCGGAGATAAAGTTAAAACTTATTTCAGAAACAGAAAGAAAAGAAAATTAGCTTCATAGAAAAGCAAAGTCTTAGTGGCATAATATAAAATGTCACTAAGACTTCTTATTTTATCCCTCAATAATCTCCATTCAACAACTTTCTTTTTGGATCTTAACTAAGTCAACAAACTAAAAAATTGGTATATTAACTTTGACATTTTTCTAATCTGCTTAATTTTTTATGAGAATGATGATAGATAAATTACTACCCCCTTCAAAACGTTTATGGATAATTCTGTTTTTTATCTGGATGATATTTGGAATTATAAATTCCTACAAGTCTTACCATTTTGATTACGGAAACAATGCTGAAGTAATGGGTTGGGAACGAGTTTATCTTTTTACAACTCTTTTCTGGTTGTATTGGTTTTTTATTACTCCACTCATAATTTATCTTACAAAAAAATTTCCTTTGTCTCAAAAGAATTTTCTCAGAAACTTTTCAATTCATCTTCTCGGCAGCATATTGGTCGTTCTTTTTCATCAGTTCATCACCGGGATTTTGTGTAATGTAATTCTTGTGATATATTATCTTCCGGTCTTCGACAAATGGCTTTACAGATTAACCCATCTCGACTCCTCGATTTTCGGAATTTTAATTTACTGGGTAATACTGGGAAGTTATCTGGCAATAGACTATTACCGTAAACTTCAGAAAGAAGAATTGCGTAATCTGAAACTTGAAAAGAGACTGGCTGAAACTCAACTTAAGGCGCTTAAAATGCAGCTTCATCCGCATTTTCTGTTTAATGTGCTGAACTCGATTTCCACATTAATACTTTCCGGCGATAATAAATCAGCCAACAAAATGTTGACAATGCTGAGTGATTTTCTGCGAATGACAATTGAAGAGAAAGGCGTTTCAAAAATACCTTTGCATCAGGAAATCGCTTTCATAAAAAAATACCTTGATATGCAAATGATTCGTTTCAGCGATAAACTTGACATAAAAATGGAATTTGATGAAAGTCTGATGAATACGCCTGTTCCGAATTTCATTCTTCAACCAATTGTTGAGAATGCAATTCATCACGCTATAATGCCTTTTAACAAACAAGGAATACTAACTCTCAAAACTTTCAGAGCAAACGGTGATTTAATTCTACAGGTTGAAGATAACGGGCCCGGAATAAAAAACTTAAGTTCGGAGATAACGAAAGGCATAGGAATTAAGAATACGCGTGAGCGACTGGAGCAACTTTACGGTGAAAAAAGATTTGAATTTAAAAACAAATCTGAGGGCGGACTTTCAGTATCTCTCCGAATTCCGATTGAAATAATTTCCCTTAGTGATTCCATCATTCCGGATTTTTCTCATGCCAATTAGAACAATAATTATAGACGATGAAAAACTAGCCCGTGAAGGAATTAAACTACGTTTAAATGAGAACAATGATTTCAAAATCATTGATGAGTGTTGCGATGGTGCAACCGCAATTTCTTCCATCAGAAAAAATAAACCGGATCTTGTTTTCCTTGATGTGCAAATGCCGGAAATAAACGGATTCCGTGTTTTAGAAAATATTTCCACGGAAGATTTTCCAATGATTGTTTTCATAACAGCGTTTGATAAATATGCAATCGACGCCTTTGAAGTAAATGCGTTGGATTATTTATTAAAACCTATTGACGATGACCGATTCGCCGAAACTCTTGAACGAGTGCGGCATAATTATCTACAGAAACAATCATGTTCTTTCGCAGATAAAATTAAAAATCTTATAAATGACTATCCGATAGTTCCTGAAACAAGTAAGAATTCCTCCGCCTCTGTAGGTATGGAAAAAATTTTAATAAAAAACGGCGCTAAAATTTACTTTGTTGATACAAACAACATTATCTGGATTGAAGCGGCTGATGATTATCTTTTTATCCACACGGAGAATAAAAAACATATTCTCAGGAAACGGTTAAAAGATTTTTTAACTGAACTGCCCGAAGACACATTCCTACAGATTCACCGATCGGCGATCATCAATAAAAATTTTGTTCGTGAAATAATGCGAACCGGCACAAACAGAGAATATCTTATTCTGACGACAAATGAAAAACTTAAAATCAGCAAAACACACAGAAAAGATTTATTCGCTTCGCTAAAGAATAAGTAGTGTATACAATTCACCGTAAAAATTAAACCACTTACCGCATGATCAGTTATCTCACCGAAATTTGTTTTTATTCAATAATTCGAATAAACATTTTTGATGGGGGGATTTATTTCTCAAATAATTTTTTCAAACTAATTCTTCTGTTATGGAGGGGAAAATGAAAAAAATAATATTTATGTCCATGATATGTTCCCTGTCAATCTCGTGGTTTTTAACTTCAGCTCAAACATTTACGCTCACGCATGATGGAATTTCCAGAAGTTATCTGGTTCATCTGCCTTCATCTTATGATCCTAGCACATCTTACCCGGTTGTGATGGCGTTCAACGG
>CAZEXO010000017.1:0-16146 GCA_964516545.1 uncultured Melioribacteraceae bacterium | reverse complement strand
TGGTATCAAACACCGGCACAGATTGAATCGATATCCAGGCTTAGCACTAAAGCAGATCAGGACAATTTCATTGCAGTTTATCCAAAAGGTATTACACCTAATTATCAGGCATGGAATGATAGTGAAACAGCAGGTCCTGATGATGTGGGATTTGTTTCACAAATGCTCGACAGTCTTATAAACCGTTACAATATTGATACGACAAAAATTTATGCAACCGGTTTTTCTAGCGGCGCCGGAATGTGTTACCGATTGGCTCAACAATTATCAAACAGAATCGCCGCTATTGCACCTGTCGCTGGTTGCATAAAGTATTCTTTCGAGCCGACAAAAAAAATACCGATTGTTCAGTTCAAATCTAAGAATGATAATTACTCGTCTGTATTTCCCGTAATAAATTATTGGATTGAAAAAAATAATTGCGTTTCCATCCCGGATACTTTTTTTACGGTCACCGGAGCGATTGGAGAAATTTGGCGCTCAAAAGATTCCGATGCAAATATTGTTTTGTATTCAACAGAAAGCGGCGGACACAATTGGCCGAATTCCGCGAATCGAGTTGATCCTATCTCGGCAACTAATCTTATGCTTGAGTTTTTTAACAATCCTAATCCCAGGATATCTGCTCTTGAAAGACCTGAAAATATTCCGACGAATTATTTGCTTGAGCAGAATTATCCGAATCCCTTCAATCCGGTAACAAATATTGTATTCTCACTCCCAGTTCAGTCTGTTGCCCGATTAGAGATTTTTAATTTAGCAGGTGAAAAAGTTGCTACACTTCTGAACGATACCATTCAGTCAGGCAGACACAACATTAAATGGAACGGGAAAAATAATTCGGGACAAAATGTAAGCAGCGGCACATATATTTATTCGCTGACTATTAATTCAGGGACAAACATTGAAACAATTTCAAAAAAATTATTATTACTGAAATAACAGGGTGTAAGAACAAAAAAACTCTACCAGACCTTTAGTTCAGTATAAATTTAGATAAGGGGAAATTTATTACATAGTTATTCATTTCCCCTTTTTATTTCTCACCTTCTCGTGACCTTTCCAATGGAAATAATCATTTTCATTTTGCGGTGTATGATGGAAAATTCTTTCATTCATATTAACATTTTAAAGCAGAGATTCTTTGCATGTTACATCCCTGCAAATCGCTGAATATCCGTGTTCCGTAATTATTAAAGTTTTTCAAGCACTCTGTTTAGTTTTACCGAAATTTCACCGGCTATTTCATTGAGTTTTTCGTTTTGCACGGACTGCATTGAATCCATCGGATTAACAATTGATACGCGTATTCTTCCTTCCTCAGCTTCCTGAACAACAACATTGCAAGGCAACAAAACGCCAATGTTCGGTTCCGCCATTAAAGCTTTGTGAGCAAACGGAGGATTACATGCACCGATTATTTTATATTTTCTGAAATCAACATCCAACTTTTTCTTCAATGTTGATTGTACATCTATTTCAGTTAATACACCGAAACCTTCATTCTTAAGTTCTTCAGTTACTTTATTTATTGTCTCTTCGAATGAATAACTAATCGTTTTGGAATTGAAATATGCCATGCTGTTTCCTTTCTTTTTTTGATTAGATGTTCCTTCGGGAATATGGATTCAGAATTTGTTGACAAATTAAAGTATGTGTATTCAGTATAAACGTTTAATTACAGAGAAAATCACTCCTGAATAAAGAAGAACTAAAAAATCATTTCAATGAAAAAATAACTGAAGAGAGTAATTACAACTGCACCGGTTAAATTTATGATCAATCCGGGACGAGCCATATCTTTGACACGAAGTTTCCCGCTACCGAAAATGATAGCGTTCGGGGGAGTTGCAACCGGAAGCATAAATGCCATGCTAGCTGAAATTGTTGCGGGTATCATTAACAATTCCGGATTAATTTTAAGTACCACAGAAAGAGAGGCGAGAATCGGTAATAAAATTTGCGCTGTTGCCGTGTTAGAAGTTAACTCAGTAAGAAAAGTGATCGTGAAACATATAGCGAAAATGATAAATATTACAGGCACACCTGAAAGCGACTCAAATTGTCTACCAATTATTTCCGATAGACCGCTTTGGACAAATCCCTCTGCAAGGGCAAATCCACCCCCGAAAAGTAAAATAATTTCCCAGGGAATTTTTCGGAAGGTATCGATACCTAAAAGTGAACCGGAAGAATCATCATTTATCTTTACACGAGCGGGAAGAATAAATAAGAGCACCGAAAGAAAAATTGCTACCGTTCCGTCATCAATCAACTCAGGAAAAGGAATTAATGACGACCAGCCGGGTAAAGTAAAATCGTCGAGAATAATATCGTTTCTGAAAGTCCACAACAGAACAGCCAGAATAAAAACAACAGCAACACTTTTTTCTTCGAAACTCATTTTACCGAGCGCGGCTTTTTCGTTTTTAATTATTCCAGCATCAATTACCGTTTGCCCTTTGAAAGTGAAAAGTATTTTTGTCAGAAGCATCCAGATGAATGTCAGCATAAACAATGCAAGAGGAATTCCGTAAAACATCCACTGTGAAAAAACAATATCGGGTTTATCAGGAAAAGAAATAGAATAAATTCTTTGAAAGACCAGATTCGGCGGCGTGCCAATCAGAGTTCCCACTCCCCCAACCGAGCAGGCGTATGCAATTCCCAACATCAGCGCAACAGCAAATTCACGGTTTGATTTCCCCGCTGATCCTTCATCAACTTTTGAAAGAATTGCCATTGCTATGGGTAAAAGCATAACTGCTGTTGCAGTATTTGAAATCCACAAGGAAATAAAAGCCGCAGCGACCATGAATCCTAAAATTATTCTCTGCGGTTTTACCCCGAAGAATGAAATGAGATTGAGAGCTATTCGTTTGTGAAGATTCCACTTTTCCATGGCAATTGCAATTATGAATCCGCCCATGAAAAGAAAAATTGTTGAGTTGATGTATGCTTCCGCTGTTTCTTTACCGCTGAGAACTCCCAGTAATGGAAACAAAATCAAAGGTATCAATGATGTGACAGCAAGAGGAACCGCTTCGCTAATCCATAAAGCCGCCATTAATATTGCAACGGCGGCAGTATAAGTTACACTCCTGTTCCCGGGCATGAAATCGCAAAACACAATTGTTAGCAAAAAGAGAATCACACCTAAAAACAATCCAAAACTACGATTGGTTAATTTTAAGACTCTCATTTATTATTCTGATTATTCTCATCGTGATTAATGGTTTTGAATATCGCCGAGTAATCAAGTTCGCCAGGTTCTTTGTTAATGCCTTCCTTTAATAATTGGATGATAGATTTCAGAACAGAGTTGTTAATCCCCTCTTGAGCAAAATCTGATTCAATCAGTTTAACATCCTTCAGCATATCTTTAAGCGGAAAGTCGGGATTTTCATAATTGTCTTCCACGTAATCATTCAGCTTCTTATCAAATGTTAGTGAGTGGAGGATGCTCATTCTTAAAATTTTCATGAAGGAATTTATATCAATGCCTTTATTAAGCAGATAACCAAGGCTCATAAGTATTACTGCTGTTTCAGTAACAATAAGCTGATTGAACAAAAGTTTTACTGATGAAGCATCACCAACTTTACCGAAATATTTGTATTCTCCCAAAAGCTCTATTAATGGTTTGTATTTTTCAGATAATTTTTTTT
Source organism: uncultured Melioribacteraceae bacterium (assembly GCA_964516545.1). Taxonomy (GTDB): domain Bacteria; phylum Bacteroidota; class Ignavibacteria; order Ignavibacteriales; family Melioribacteraceae; genus JAHISV01. The sequence goes on along the minus strand of CAZEXO010000017.1, from coordinate 12,478 downwards.
CTCCTCCGACAAGTATAAGAAGGGAATTTTCTTTTATATGAACAATACTTCCGAGTACGGGCGCTTCAAGATAATTTCCTCCGTAGCTTTTAATTCTTTCTTCAATCTGACAACTTTCTTCAGGTGAAATCGTACTCATCATAATTACGTCTTTACCTGAAAATTTATTGTAACCATCTTTGAACAAAGCTTCTTTAATCTCGAAAAATTCCGAAAGCATAATGATAATAACATCTGCATTCTCCATCGCATCAATAGGATCTGAAATAATTTGCACGAGCAATCTGTCATATTTTGCATTCTTTTCTGTAGACCTGTTATATACGCTGATTTTTAATTTTAATAATTTCCATTCGTAACTTGTCAGCCTCTCCAACATTTTGTTTCCCAGTAGTCCTGTACCCAGAAATGCTATCTTCATATACGTATTCCTTTAAATTGATTCACCAAATCGAATTCAATATTTTCTTCACTTAGCAAAGGTTCACCGTATTCCTTCTGAATACTGAATCCATGAACTTTAGCTCTCGCTGCAAGATATTCCAGAAAATCTTTCTGACTTATGAATGTTTCAGGTTCATTACTATTTGGATTGTAAAACTGAGTTGAATATGCTTTTACGGATTCCATTTTTGTTTCAAAAGTATCGCTGATGTCAATAATCATTGTAGGTTTGAATTCATAGGTCTGCATGAAATAATAAAGTTTTTTCGGACGGTAAGCTTCCTGAATTTTTCCGGTAAACTCAGTAACATATTTATGAAGCCCCGAGCAAAACATAGCTTCTTTAACAATTCGTCCGGCGCCTTCATGATCGGGATGCCGATCAACAAAATATGGCGCGAATATTATAGTCGGTTGATATTGCCGGATTTTTTCCACTACCTTTTTTACATACTCGTCTTTTTGTTTTATTTGTCCGTCAGGCAATTTAAGATTTTCGCGTAAAGTGAGACTTAAAATTTTAGAAGCTTCTTCAGCCTCGGCATATCGGGTCTCAATTGTTCCTCGCGTACCCATCTCACCCTGTGTCATGTCAATAACACCGACTTTAATTCCGTTCTTCGTTAGTTTGGCGATTGTACCGCCGATTGATAGTTCAGCATCATCGGGATGCGCACCGAAAACAAGAGCGTCAAGTTTCATTTTTTCCTCGAAGTAATTACGATTTCAGTAATGAATATACGTTGTAATGCGAAAAGATGAAAAATAATTTTAAAGACTGCCAGTGTCAGTATGTTCCGGACTTCATGGATGTATACTAATTTTTCAACTGTCCATTTTCAATAAACTTCTTAAATTTACGGCGGGGATTTAAAGTTATCTCATCGACAAATTAAAGAGGATAACATGAAAACAACAGGTATTCTTCTTGTACTATTTTCACTTGTCTTCTTTTCCTGTTCTGAAAACAATATTAACGAAGATAATTCAGGAACCGGACTTGAATTTTATCTTTTAGCAGATACTTCTCAACACATATCCGGAATTATAGAAACAGAAATTCGAAACCTTGAACTCACGGATGAACCATTTCTTACCTATCGGAATATTCAGTATTACAACTGGGATGAGCATGTATTTACGGTTGATTCTTCAGCATCAGAATTGATACTTAAAATATGCAATGAATATGCCTCCGTGCAGGGAATCCCCTTTGTAGTAACAGTTAACAGCGAACGAATTTACATTGGAGCTTTTTGGTTTCTTTATTCATCAATCGCTCCACCGGTGCCGTATATTGAAGCGCCTTTCGGCAAAACTTCTAATCAAAGGAATTTCCGGATTAATAAACAATGGTATGAGACAAATGTTGATAAAAGGAATGACAAGAAGATTTATAACTCACTTAATAGCTACGGATTACTGAATGAATAAAAATAATCAACGGATGATTAAGAATTGAAAACACCCGGAGAAAAGAACTAATTCAACTAAAACATCATTAAGGACATTGAACAAAAAATGATTATTGATGGTCACGGACATAATTGCGGAGATTATCTTACTCCGCACGGAATAATATCAACTCTCGATTCAAATGGTGCAGATAAAGTGATTCTCGTTCCCGGTGAATATATGAGTTCGAAAAATTATTCGTTACCGAACTTTGCACGTATTTTTCCCGGGAGTGAGGTAATAACTCTGGTTAATTTCATCTCAGAATTTGCCGTGGCTTTATCAGGAAGCGCAAAACAAATTAATAAAGGCAATGAAAAAGTTTTTGAAATCAGCAGACATAATCCGGAGCGGATTCTGCAGTTTTACTGGGTGCTGCTTAAAAATGGACTTGATGAAAAAACTCTTCAAACACATTATTCCGAATGGCATTTCAAGGGAATTAAATTACATCAATGCTGGGATGATTTTTTTGTCGGTTCACCTTCATTCAAACAACTCTGTCGATTTGCCGGTGAAAATAAATTACCGATCTTCATTCATCTGAAAAAGATTTCTGAGGTTGTAACTCTCACCGAATTCGCAGGTAAATTTCCAAAAGTCAACTTTATCGTGGGACATTTATTCGGACTGGAAAAAGTACTGAACGCGAGACACAAATGTGATAATATATTTTTCGATATTTCCTGCCCCGATTTAATTTCGGATAGGCGTCTGCAAAAAGGAATTCTTTCTCTTGGCGCCGGTAAGTTTATTATGGGTTCCGATACGCCTTATGGTAAATCAAATCTGACGCGAAATATTCACCGCATACGTTCTCTGAATATTCCTGAGAGTGATAAAGAAATGATACTGGGAAACAATATGACGAAGTTGTTATCTCAGTGATTTTTTTATTTTACCGACGGATAAATATTTTTGTATCAAAGTTTTCAGTAATAATTTATCAAATGAGGTTATGATGCCCTATTATACCAATGCCAGGAAGGTTTCTCTCGACGACTTAAAGAAAAGAATCAAAGAAACCGATTTAATACCAAGCCGTGTGTCTTTGCTCGACAAGATTGATGAAAACTTTTCCAAATTGAAAAAGAACAGTTTTTCAACGCTTGAAGATTTACGGGAAAATTTGAAGAATGCCGCAAAAATTTCACTCGTCTCTAAACAAACCGGAATTGATGTATCTTATTTAACTCTGCTTCGCCGTGAGTTTGAGGGCTATTTCCCAAAACCATTTCCGGTTAAGACTTTCGACTGGCTGCCGAAAAACGATCTGACTAAACTTGAAAATGCGGGATTAAAAAACTCGGTATTACTTTTCGAGGCTCTGGAAAACGCGAAAAGAAAAAATGAAATAATTACCACACTCGGGTTGGAGAAAAAATTTATTGATGAGATTCTTTCACTTGTCGCGCTTACAAAAATTCAATGGACGAGTCCGTTGACCGCAAGAATGCTGATCGCTGCCGGGTATGATTCGGTAAAAAAAGTAGCTGAAGCAGAGGCAAATAAATTATACGATTCACTAGACAGCGTGAATAAAACATATGAATTTTTTAAAGGAAAAATCGGGTTAAGGGATATCCAAAGATTAATTAAAGCGGCTTCCTACGTTGAATAACTATTGATTGAGTTTATGAATACGAAAGAATTTTCATGAGGGAGAGCATGCTCACTCTCCCCCTGAAAACATTTTATAAACTATCGCCAAAATCCGCTTTGAATTTCGCGACAAGTTTTTCCGCCCAATTACTTGTGGGTTCAAGCCGTCCGTTAAAGAAACGTAATACTTTTGGTTCATCTACAAATCGTAAACCACCTACAATCTCACGATTATCAAACAGCCATTTTACGCGATCGATAAGATACATTGTTTGAGAAAGAGTGAACACCCTGCGTGGAAAAGCGAGACGCAGCAGTTCCATATCCGAGAGCACATCGTTTCCTTCTTCATCGCGAACGCTGGAAACGGTTCCTCTTTCCATTCCCCGGCATCCTGAAATAATAAATAGAGCAGCGGCAAGAGCGCCTGCCGGATACTCTGATTGCGGAACATGAGGAAGAAAACCCATACAATCAATATGAGCGCCAAGAGCGCCTGCAGGTGTAATAACCGGAATTCCGAGTTTATCCATTTCTCTTACGGCATACTCAATAAATCCAGGCGATTGATTGATTACCGTTTCATCCATTGTTTCATATAAACCAATAGCCATCGCTTCAATTTCTCTAACCGACATTCCACCATAAGTTAAAAAGCCTTCATACAAGGGAACCAGATCTCGCATTTTATCGTAAAGATCCTTCCGGCTCGTGCAAATTCCCCCGCCGCGTGTTGAACTAACCTTGCGGCTTGAGAAGTAAACAATGTCTGCGAAGTCGCACATAAGCCTGAGAATATCTTTGATGGATGAATTCTTAAATTCCTCTTCCCTCTTTTTGATAAAGTAAGCATTTTCACCGATGAGGCTTGCATCAAGAACAATCATTATTCCGTGTTCATCGGCTACTTTTTTCACATCCCGCATATTCTGGATTGAGAAAGGTTGACCGCCGATGAGATTTGTAGATGCTTCAAAACGAATAAAAGGAATTTTCTCTGCGCCGTATTTATCGATAAGCTGAACAAATTTCTCCACGTCGATATTTCCCTTGAAAGGAACGGAGCTTTTTATTTTAAGGGCTTCGTCCGTATATATTTCAAAAATCTTTCCACCGTTCATTTCCATGTGCGCTTTAGTGGTAGTGAAATGATAATTCATGGGAATAACATCACCGGGTTTAATGAAAGCAATTGATACAATATTTTCGGCCGCGCGTCCCTGATGAACAGGCAAAACGAGCTGTTTACCGAATACTTCCTGGAGAGCCGCTTCCATACGGTAAAAACTCTGCGATCCCGCATAAGCGTCATCAGCTCTTAGCATAGAAGATACCTGATTGTCACTCATGGCGTTTGTTCCGCTATCGGTTAACATATCAAGAAAAATGTCGTTTGTGTTTAGTAAAAAAGTATTATATCCCGCTTTTGACATAGCTTTTAATCTATCGTCAACAGATTTGAGGTGAAGTTTTTGTACGATCCGTACCTTGTGAAGTTCAACAGGAATTTCAAGTCCACTGTAAAACTTTACTGAAGTGGTTGCATTGTTGTCCATAAGCCTTCGCTGTTTTGTTATTAATTGAATTTATTTATGTGATTCCTGAAATAAACGGACTAATGCATTATACAAGGAGGAAGGTGAGACAAAATAAGAAAAATTTTTGTCATATCTGATAAAAAATCCTGTTAGCCCAATTGTTTAATTAACCTACTTATCCGGGAGGTTGTCAATGATGGAGACTCATTACAAAAAATGAAATGAAATTTCGAAATGGTTATATGAAAAAGTACCATGATATGAAATTACTTAGTAGTGCGTTGAATTCAATGTATTCTGTAAATAAACATCAGAGTAACTCGTGCGTGTTAGGTCATTTCATACATTTTTTTCCTCTTCATTAGATTATAAAAAACACAATTCAATAGCTCTTAATAATCAAGGAGAATAATATTAACTCACTCTGATGATTAATCTTTTTTACAATATCTCTTTGAGCTTCTTTCTTCATGAAAAACAATATATTGTACTCAACACAATTCTGTGGTTCAATATTTTTCTTGTTAATCAGACTATTAAACAATAAGTTTCCGCATCGGATTTTGAAATTCTTCAGATATTAAAGTTCAGAATTACAACCCTTTTTACCCGCGGCTGACTTTTCTTAATTGATTTGTTTTCTGCAAACATAGTTAACATTATATCATTTCAGTAACAGGAGTATAAATGAGAATATACGTCGGAAATCTTGCACGCGAAGTAGATGAAACGGATTTAGAAACGACATTCGGTAAGTTTGGTAAAGTACAGGAAGTAAAAGTAATCCGCGACATCTTTTCCAGAGAATCGAAAGGATTCGGTTTCGTGGAGATGTTAAATCAGACAGAAGGAAACGCGGCTATAGAAAAATTAAATGTGACTGAGATGAAGGGAAAGATGATTGTTGTGAACCGTGCCAGACCGGAAAGAAAAACCGGCGGAAGAAGATAATTGTCCGAACAACTCCGGAAAACAGCAATAAACTTGCATCCAAGTAAAAATTATTGTTTCTTGACCGGTCATTTTTTAAAAATTTTGGTGTAAGAAGTGCAGGAAATAAGAAATATTGCCATAATCGCCCACGTGGATCATGGCAAAACAACATTAGTAGATCAGATATTAAAACAATGTGCAGTATTCAGAAAAAATCAGGTGGTGCGCGATTGTTTCCTCGATTCAAATGATCTTGAGCGCGAACGCGGAATAACTATTCTCTCTAAAAACATCAGCATTCCTTACAAAGGAACTAAGATAAATATTATCGATACGCCGGGTCACGCTGATTTCGGCGGTGAGGTTGAGCGTGTTCTTAAAATGGCTGACGGAGTTTTGCTGCTGGTTGATTCATTCGAAGGTCCAATGCCGCAGACACGTTTCGTTCTCTCAAAAGCCTTGCAGTTACATCTTATTCCGATGGTTATCATTAATAAAGTCGACAGACCAGATAACCGTCCGGAGGAAGTGCTTGATGAAATTTATGATCTCTTCATCGAACTTGATGCCTCGGATGAACAGCTTGACTTCCCGGTAATTTACGCCAGCGGAAGAAGCGGCTGGGCAACACTTGAACTAAATGATGAAAGAAAAGATCTCACTCCTCTGCTCGATTCAATTCTCGAACATTTGCCTGAACCAAAACTCAATGAAGGACCTGTTCAGATTCAGGTAACAACCATTGACTATAATGATTATGTGGGAAGAATTGGTATCGGACGGGTATTCCGTGGTAATTTAAGAATTACTGATTCACTCTCCGTTGTAAAACGCGACGGCACTATACGGAATGTAAAAATCAAACAGCTTTTTGTATTTGAAGGGCTTGTCAGAACTGAGGTATCGGAAGTGCAATGCGGAGATATATGCGCTATTGTTGGAATTGAAGATATTGATATCGGCGATACGATTACTGATTCGGAAAATCCCGAACCGCTGCCCATCATTGCAATTGATGAACCGACAATAAGCATGACATTCACAGTCAACAATTCTCCTTTTTATGGTAAAGAAGGAAAGTATGTTACGTCACGTCATCTTCGCGACAGATTATTCAAAGAGCTTCAGCAAAACGTTGCTCTTCGTGTTGAGGAAACAGGTTCACCTGATACTTATAAGGTATCGGGGCGCGGCGTCCTTCATCTTTCGATTCTTATCGAAAATATGCGCCGCGAGGGTTACGAGCTTCAGGTTGGTGAACCACGTGTAATTTATAAAGAAATTCAAGGGAAAAAAGCTGAACCCATCGAAGTTCTTACGGTTGATGTACCTCCTGAACTTGCCGGAAAAGTGATCGAAATAATCGGTCAGCGCAGAGGCTTGATGGTAAAAATGGAAATGAAAGGCGCAATGCAGAAACTCGAATTCCATATTCCTTCCCGCGGAATAATGGGCTTAAGAAATAAAATACTTACTGCTACTCAGGGTGAAGCGATAATGCATCATCAATTTTATCAGTACGAGTATTTTAAAGGTTCGATCGGCGGAAAAAACAACGGTGTATTGATATCCATGGCTGAAGGTCCTTCAACCGCATACGCCATTGATTCTTTACAGGACAGAGGTAAATTTTTTATTGATCCAGGCGATGTAGTTTACAAAGGTCAGATAGTCGGTGAGCATAACAAAGATATTGATATCGAGGTTAACGTTCAGCGCGGGAAAAAATTAACAAACATGAGAGCTTCGGGTTCCGACAAAGCCGCAAAAATTACACCTGCGATTAAGTTCTCACTTGAGGAAGCCCTTGAATACATTAACGAGGATGAGTTTGTTGAAGTAACTCCGGAATCGATACGGTTAAGAAAAATTCATCTCGATCCTCACGACAGAAAAAAATATAATCTCGGAAAAATTCAGGAATAAAAAAAGAACACGAATTGTCATGATTTTTTTGAACCACATTGGTCATGATAATCCGTGTTCTTACTGTTTTGTAATTAACCAATCAATTATTTTCTTTATCCTGACCCTCGACCGAAACCGCTTCAGCATTTTTCAATTTTGATCTTTTTCTGATAACGTAAACAACAACCTGGGCAACGATCAAAATGCCTAAAACAATATAAAGCCAGGTAAAATCGGGCGCCGGAAAAACGGCTTCTTTCCACTGAGCCATCGCGCTTTCTATTGAATCCTGATCGGCCTGGTTAAACATTTTATTTTCAATCAGCAAAGGCAGCCATACAGGCTGTACGGATTTCAGGTAAACATCATAGACAAATTTATCGTAAGTTTTTTCAACTTCATCCGATTCCTTAAGTTTCAGGTTATCTCTTTCTGTCTGGATGAATGTGAGTATACTGTTAAAAAACTGTTCACCAGATTGGAAAGGAAGCATCTGGATTTCCTGTTCAACAAATAACTTATTAATACTCTGCCAGATTTTTGAATTAATTTTCCCGTTCCATTCCCGGAATAAATTATCGATAACAGCAATTTGCTGCTCGCGTTCGCGTTGCGAGAGATATACGGTGGCGAGATTTTTTCCCAGTTGACGCCAGGCTTTAGAAAATGTATTGTACTCCTCCTTCATCTCGGAAACATCGGGCGCCTGCATTTCAGTCACTTCAATATAACTGATATTATCGGCTATCACTCTTTCAATGTTGTAGAATAACCCGCGATTTTCAATTTTACCGATCATCGCTTGTTTTTCCGCTTCATCAAGAGTGGTTGGCGATCTTACAAAATCAGTCAGAAGGCTATCAATCATGCTGCGAACAAGTTTATCGCGTGTTTCAATATTTTTCTTCAGTTTAGCAACAAGGTTTGATAATTCTCTTATCGTTGCTTCGTTTTGTCTGCCCGTAGCTTTCAGATCTTCAATTTCGACAATAAGCGTTTTATTTTCTTCCGTTAGCTGCGCGAGATTTGATTTGAGAGTTGTAACCTCTTCGCTTAATTCGGTTATCTGAGTGAAATCCGCTTTCCTTGTATTAAAGGACTGTTCCAATTTGGAAAGCGTTGATTCAAAATTGTCGGGGTATAATGATTTATTTAATAATTCGGTATCGCGTTTAAATTCATCATGCAGAGCATTGATTTTGCTTTCAAGAAGATTGAGTTCCTGGAGTGAAGATACGTTTTTAATATCCTCTCTTATTTCGGTTACCCTGTTTTTGAATAACTCAACTTTTTCATAGTCCGATTGAGCCTGAACGGTCAATGAAAATAAAAGAACGAAAAATATTAATCCGGTTTTCATAATTATTTTGTCACTCCGTCTTTATTCAATAAATATTTTTCACCACCGCATATAAATTCTATAAAGGGTGCGCGCTGATTAAATACCGGTTTCTGGAAATTGTCGATGCCCGGAATGTTTATTGTGTTTACCAGTTTCATTGCGCCTTCCGATTCTTCGAGTACATAAACATTTCTGAAAGCTTCCCCCGTGAGATAATAATAACCGGCCTGATCGCGGATAATCCTTAAAGAAATATCTTCAACAATGCCGGTCGGACCATATTCATTGGTGAGTAGTTCTCTCACATTCACCGTAAATGAATAACGGGTTTCAGTGACACTTAAATTCTTATCGACCTGCAAAACACTTTCAAGCGGCCAGGAAAAATCCGCCGGCTTAAGAACAAGACTGGTGCATGCCGAGAGTAATACAAATGAAAAAACAATTGTGATAAGTTTTGTTAAAGACATGTTATCTCCTCCGAAAATTCAACTGATGCAACATAATAAAATCGGAGCATTTTTAATAGTACCTTCTATTCGCCGAAAGTTTGAATTTTTATTTCTGTGAAGGTAACTCCTCTGCCAAATTCACCTTCTGTTTTCTCCCCTCCGAAGCGATAAATATCTTCCATGATTCTGATTCACAAAATTTAACAGCCAGTTCATTAATTTTACCTTCATCACTTTTTGCCAGATTTTGAATTATTAACGCCGCACAATCATAGAACTTTGAGTCCATTTGCTTTTCAAAAAAATGTCGGATGGGATTAGCGTCTTTTTCTCTTTTTTTTATTAGAATGATTTCAGCGAGTTCAGTTATCTTTTTTGTTAAAGAATTTACATCAAGATTATTTTTCAGAACATCATCCTGCTCAAAGAGTTTATATTTGTGCGTCTTTGATATTTTTCTGATTTCACTAAAAATTTCACCAGTACCTTTTTTCCTGTATTTCTTAATTGTGCTGAATACTAAGTTTATAAATTTGTCACAACTTTCTCTTTCTTTTTTTGTGAAAAATCTTACGACTTTCTGAGGTATTTCGCTGTAATCATTTTTGTCAAGATAAGTTGATATAAGGCGGTCAGATTTTTCCTTTATCCCCAATAAATGCTCAGGATTACTTTTAGAGTCAATTAATAAAATACTGTTACATATTCCATTTTCTCTCCAACATGGCCAACCGGTTGGGATGTGAAAAGGATGATGAGTTTTTTTACCCACGTTCCTGAATATCAGAGCATATCCACAGCAACCACAAAAATATAAGTCACTCATTTTTGCCTCCATGAATTTTAATTTTCACATATAACTTTTCAACGAGACAGAATAAGACTATAGCAAGAAACTGATTATGAATCAGGACAGGTGTGGCGAAATGGAAATCGTATTTTGACGAATGGAATATTTATTCTGACAAAATTTCCGAAAAACATAAGCAGACAATTATTGTTTTAACGTTTGCCTTCAAGAGCGCGCCCGTTTTTACCTATGGAAGTTTCATCGTTGAATTGAAGAAGTTCGTCGATATATTTATTACCGGCAAATTTTTCAGCTTTCAATAATTCCATTTTTTCGTGGCTGTTTTTTTTCGACATATACAAAATCAGAAAGGCGTCTTTTATTAATCTGATATCTTCATCAGAAAAACCCCGGCGTTTGAGTCCGGTCTGATTAATAATTCTTTCGGTCGCCGGATTGCCTTCAACAGTTACGAATGGAGGAACATCTCTGTTTAACCGGCTCATGAATCCGACAAAACAATGCCTGCCTAAAGTAACAAACTGGTGAATGCCTACCAGTCCACCGATATAAGCGTAATCATTTATTATAACATGACCTGCCATTTGAGTTGTGTTGGCCATAATAATATTGTTACCGATAATGCAATCATGCGCGATATGACTATATCCCATTATAAGATTATTATCGCCGATAATAGTTTTATAACCGCCCAGCTCGGTTCCCTGCTGAATAGTCACATATTCTCTGATCGAATTTTTATTACCGATAATCACCTCGGTTTCTTCACCGTGGTATTTCAAATCCTGAGAAATATTACCAATGACAGCTCCAGGGTGAATAATATTTTCATTCCCGATTGTTGTCGGTCCGTAAATTACCGCGTGATCTTTTATAATCGTACCTTTCCCGATTTTAATCTTACCTTTCAGAACAGTATAAGCTCCGATCTCAACATCTTCATCCAGTTCAACTTCTTTTCCGATAATCGCGGTAGCATCAATAGTCATTAAATTCCTCCAGAATTTCCAAACATTTTATCTTATTCAATGAGAATATAATAAATTGAGTGAAGAGATAGAGCGAAAATTTTCAATTACATCACCATGAAAATGAAGATATTTTACCAGAGTAAAGTTAAATTCCACCGGAAAATATTCGACGGGTTGAAGATTTCTTTATTCTTTGATATATGAACAGCAATAGTCAGCCATACTTTTTATCTTTAGTTTGAAAGAAGAATTCGGGGAAACTTCAAATGATTCTCCTTCTTTAAAAGTTTTCCACTCAGCTTCACCCGGCAGGAGTATTGTCATTTCGCCACCCAGTACTTCAATAATTTCTTTATCACCGGTATTGAATTCATAATCACCCTGATTCATAATTCCCAAGGTTTTTTTACTGCCGTCGGTAAAATAAATTGTGCGGCTGGTAACTGCGCCATTAAAATAGACATTTGCCTTTTTAACAACATTAACATTTTTAAATTCATTCATAATTCACCTTCACTTTTATTTATTCAACGGGTAAGATAAACCGGAAAGTTCAAAAAAACTTATGTCTGGTAGAATAATCATAGATGTATCAGGACTTATTCTTCCTTTCTTAGAAAAGGGAATAACCGAACGGAAGCAAGTGCTACAACGAGAAGTAAAGATGAATTAATAAGAATCGTAAGCGGCTCACTGGTTAACTCTGCAAGAAGTCCGATTAACAAGGCTCCGATTGGCATAAGTCCGAAAAATGTCAGACTGTAAATACCCATAACTCTTCCACGCAATTTATCTTCAACGTGTGTTTGTATAAGAGCGTTTGCCATATTGAAAATGAACATAGCTGCCATACCGATTCCTATAAGAATAAGTATCGAAAGAGGCAGCCATCTGATGAAAGAAAAAACAATTAATAATCCTGGAAAAAGAATTGTTCCGAGTGTTAAGAGTTTACCCTTGAATTTGAATCTTCCCAATGAAGCAATTAGTAATGCGCCGGTTAATGCTCCTAAACCTCTTGC
>CAZEXO010000016.1:17077-33264 GCA_964516545.1 uncultured Melioribacteraceae bacterium | reverse complement strand
TGCCGAAATTACCCAATAAAAACGCCAGCGCGAACAAGCTAAGATTATTAATTACAAATGATTCAAAAAGAAGCGCGTATAAAATTGTTATTACAAAATTCATGAGAAAAACAAGAAGAAGATTAAACAGAAACTTACCCGAAAATACAGTTGCCGGCGCGGCGATAAGTTGAAGCGTGAGAGTTGTGCCCCGTTCTTCTTCTGAAACAAACGCGCGCGAGAGACCCGACATTGCCGAGAAAAAAATAACAACCCATAGCAGTCCGCCGGTAAGATATTCGCTCACTTTTTCACTGCCAATGGAAAATAAAATAACGCTGATGGTAACAAGAATAAACATCGCCAGTGAGTTAATCGCGTAACGCGTTCTTAATTCCGAGCGCCAGTCTTTCCTGAAAAGGGCAAATGCTTTCATTAACCCGCCCCGTTATTTTTATAATCACTCAGGTTAATTACTTTGCCGCAAAGCTGAAGATCGTTTTTTTCATTTGACGCTATGAGAACAAGATTATCTTTTCCCTCTCCGCGGATAATATCATAAAATTTTTCTTTTCCCTCGTCGTCGAGATTTGAAGTTGGTTCATCAAGAATAATAAGGCGGGGCGAATGCTGAAGGGCGAAAATTAACTTAACTCTTTGTTTCATCCCGGATGAATATGCTTTCAGCAAATCATTTCTCCGGTTATAAAGACTGAGCCTGTCGAACAATTCCTTTGCTTTATCTTCGTTGAATTTTATTCCTCTTATTTCGGAAATATATTTCAGATTTTCCCATGCTGAAAATTCATCATAGAGAACAAGATAGGGCGAGATAAACCCGATATGATTGTGAAGTTTTTCCCCGGGAATAATTTCACCGTTCAAAGTATGAATTATTTTACCGCCCGTTGGTGAAATTACTCCGGCAATAATTTTTACGAATGTTGATTTGCCTGAGCCGTTTGGTCCTGAAATACCGTAAATGTTTCCTGAAATGAATTCATCATCAAGATTATGAAAAATTAATCTCCGTCCGAAAGTTTTTGTGATTTTCAGAAACTGTAGTTTATAATCAGTCATTGAAAATCACCAGCTTACCTTTTTCAACGGTATCGCCGTATTTAACGACATAAATATAAACCCCGGATGAAAGTTTTTGATTTCTGTTATCCCGTCCGTTCCATGTTACAATTCCGCCGCTGGTTCCGGTAATCACGCGTAGTCCGTCGTAAACAAGATCAAGTCCCGAAGAGTAAATATTAATATAAAGTTCATCGCCTGTATTAGCGTTGGTGGGAATTTTTATTGATTCATGCACACTGTATCTGAAAGGAAGAGGATAAGGTTCATTAATTTCTTCGGGGATTTCAGCGCCCACCAATTCGCCGTTAAGAAAAACCGATTCAACAAAAATTTCAGAATAGGAACTGGTGAGTTTACAAAAATAATCATCTCTTATTTGCCGGCATCCGCTCACAAATGAATCATAAAGTCCGTAATCAAACCTTGATAAAGTTGATTCGGAATTTACGCCGTTGTAAACATCCGCGTTTGTAACCAGAACAAAAATTGTGTCGGCGTCCGCGTCGAAACGAATAAAATAATTTGACATGGGAGCTGAGCTAATCATCATTTCAGTTGACGGCGGATTAAAATTGCTGGTGGTACCGGGCCGAATGAGCGGATAAAAATCAGCTTCTTCAAAATAACCGGGACGCGCTCTTTTCCCAGTGAAAAAAGTCCACACACCAAACTGATGGAACTCATTTTTTATGGTACTTCCGCGCTCTTCGATTGCCTCTTCAAGCGCATAAAGAAAAGGTTTACCAGGCATTAATTCCCAGATACGTTTTAAAAAACCAAACCCGAAACGTTTTTGAAAAAACATATCAAGAATGCCAAGATTGTATCCGGTGTTTTCAGATAATGTCCTCTGAGGTCTGTTAAAGTAGCTACCGAGATTCCCGTAATAATCATTAATATCATCGAAAACAAATTCTTCCATGGCGACGGCTGAAATTTCAAAATAATACTGGTCGTCTACAGCCCGGAAATTATTCCCCTCCTCAAGAAACGGTTCCCTGTAATTGCCTATTTGAATTGCATGAAAAAATTCGTGAGCTACCGTAACCCGCGCGGCATTTATCCCCTGCGTATAAAAATTCGCGAAGTCATTATCAATCAACATGTAACTTGTACTGCGTCCGCCGGGGAGTTCATCTTCAAATTGCGTGAACCCATAAGTTCCGGTGGGAAAATTGCTGATATAAACATCGTAAAGATTATCGCCGCCCTGCATGTTATCGGTCGGAGGCGCCGGATAGCCGAGAAAATTTATTTCGAAGTTATAAACAGAATCAAGAGCGGCTAACAATTCATTCAGGTCATAAACCGGTGCGTCGTATCCCTGCGTGTTATAATGAACGCGGAAATAACCGTTCGAACTGACGATACTGGTTTGTTTTTCGGGACGACTACTCAGAATATTTATTGACGCCTGTTGCTCTCGTGAAAATTTATTATAATTTCTTCTGATCTGAGCTGCCAGGGGGAATCCGCACTTTTCTCCATGAATTTCCGGAGCGAAATTTTCCGCTCTCGTTCCTGAAGAAGAAACCCGCTTCATTTTAACATACTCATTGTAAAGTGAATCGAGATCCTGGGAATAAAGCAAAGTAAGACTTCCGGCAAAAAAAATTAAGAATAAATACTTCATTCAATCCTTCTTATGGTTATACATTTTTCTTCCGGATCCGAGTAAATTAAATTAACCTGATTTAAAAATAAATCCGTAACAAAGTAGTTTTTAATATAAATATTTTTGTATAAAGGGCTCAGCAAATTATTGCTTTTTTCTTCTCTCAGATTCGTATAAAAAAGTATTTTATTATCCGCATCGTAACAGAACACTAATTCGCTCACAGGCGAATAACACTTATAATAATATAAATGGTTTCTGTTTTTAATCAGCGGATCAGGTTTGTTATCAAACTTAAACAACCGGATTCTCATTCCATCGTGAAGAGAAACAGAACTCTTTCCTCTTATATTAGTGTAACCAAGCGAAAAAGATTTTTTCAATTTACTTAATTTCACGTAGCGATTGTGATAAATATTTTCCGGTTTAACTTCCGCTTTGTAACGAAGAGCGTTTTTTACATCATCTATCATGAACGTATTTATATAATTCAGTTCAACAAACGAATCAATCCTTGTCCAATAACTAATCTGCTGAGGGAGTCCGAATGAAAATGCGGGGGAAAAAATGTTTTTAAATAATGTATCTGATTTTTCTATAGTTACAGAATTTTTTTCAAAGCTGAATGTCTTTGTTAATAGTGTTTTGTTATCCACAAGCAAGGCAAAGAGATTTTGTCTGCCATCATCTTCGACAATATTAATATCAGCGATTCTGTTGTTTGTATAGAGTTTGTTTTTTTTGAACGTTCCGGCCGAGAAATCACACTCAATTTTTTCGACTAATTTTTTGCCGGAATTATAACAAAACATGGTAGTAAGCGGTTTTTGATTTTCCGCCACAAGAATATTATCAAAATCCTCTTCAATTGTTGTTTCGTAATATTTTTCAAATCCGCCCGCATGCCCGCGTAATAAAATTTTTAGTTTGCTATCGGATTTATCGATAAAAACAAGATCGCTGTTGTAACTATCGCTATAATCAAAATAACTAACGGCGCTCGGTTCATTAACCAATGCGATTGAGAAATGATTTTTATTAAAACTGTTTGAAATGGTGTATAACTCTCCATCACCTGAAAGTACGACAAGAAATATTTTCTTTCCTTGTCTGAAAGAATGAATATCTACGAGGTTTTGCCGGTTCATAAAAAAAACAGGTTCACCAAGGGACTCGTTATTTAACGCGAATGAGATAAATAGACTACCCGATTCGGTAATAAAAGCAATGTCGTTAAAACCGTCACGGTTAAAATCATCGGACACAAAATCAGCAAGAAATTCTTTTGAGTCCAGAATCCTCCTGTTTTCAAAAGATGAAACTGAGTCGCCCAGGAAAAAATGAATCTGTTTATCGGTATTAAACAGCAAGTCATCAAAACCGTCGCGGTTAAAGTCGGAAACGGATAAATTTCTAATGTCACTGCCGAATTCAATCTGCCGGTTTTCATAAAAAAGTCCGGCATCTTCATTATAAAGAAAATCAAATGTCCCTTTCAGGTAATTAAAACATACGAGATCAATATAGTCATCATAATCGAGGTTAATAAAAGCCGCTTCGGAGTATGATTTTCTTTCAAGAATAATTTCAGGTTTAAGAACATATTTTTGTTCGTATAGTATTGTTAATCCGTCGAAGTTACTGCCGAAAACCACGGCCTCATTTTTACCGTCGTTATTAATATCTCCGATAATTGATTTTTCAGGATAGGAATCGAACTGAATTTTATTCAGTAATCTAATTGTGCCGTATTTTGTAAACGAAGCCAATCCGCCGAGTCTTTCTTTTCTCGAAAGAAACAAATAAACGTCTCCGCTTGCTTCGGTATTGATAAATTTGTTGAGATCGGATATCGTAAAGAAGAAAAATTTTTCATTCTTATCTTCAAATACATCTGTTGTGTTACCCATGAATTCAAGTACTGTTTTTTCAGTTCCGTTCAGAAGAATAAGATCGGGGATATTATCCTGTGAGAAATCCGTAATAAATATTTTTTGATATCCCGGCGAAGAATCGAACTTTTTATAATAACAGAAGTTATTTATAAAAGTCTGGGCGGAAAGGTGCGATACGAAAAAAAAGAACAGAAGAATATTAAGAGGAGTTCTTAAAATTTTCGAGACGTTTTTTTCTTCGTTCAAGAGCTTCATTATATCGACGTATTTCATCTTCAGATTCAGGTACAAGTTCAATTGTTTCCGTTGGTTCAAACTTATCATTAACACTAACAAAAGTTAAGTGCGCAGAATTCGATAATATTTTTTTTCCTGTCAGATGCGATTCGCAGTAAACGACAACTTCCACTTCCATTGAGGTTTTGAATGTTCTGTTAATAATCGCATTTAAAGTTACCACCTCACCCAGTTTAATAGGATGATGAAAATCAATCCTGTCAACTGATGCCGTAACACATATTCTCTGAGAATGTTTTGATGCGGCAAGAGCGGCGCAAATATCAATCCAGTGCATTAACTGACCGCCGAGCAGGTTACCCAACTGATTTGTGTGATTGGGTAATACAAGTTCGGTCATAGTTACCTGTGATTCAACCGGAGTTTTTTTTCGCTTTTCTTTTTTTTCCATCAGTTAATTATTCAATGACTCAGACAATTCTCTCATTTCAGACGCATATTTATGATCGGCATAACGATTAAGGAATAAATCGATATCCGTAAGCGCCTCGTTAATTTCATTACGCGAAATAAGAATTTTCACTCTGTTGTAAAGAGCTAACGGCGCGTAATTACTGTCGTGATAAGTTTCAGCAACAAGAGCGTAGTATTTTATCGCGGCTTTGTAATATTCCATTCGTTCATAAATAACCGCGCTTTGGTAATCTTTCTCGGCAAGTTTGTCATTTAGTGATTTTATTTTTCCCTCAGCTTCGTCAACTTTATCATTCGTGGGGAAAAAATCTATAAACACCTGAAATTCCTCAATAGCCTTTTTTGTATATGATTGGTCAAGAGAAGGATGAGGAGAAAGTGAATAATATGATTCAGCCAGCATATACTGGGCGTCGGGGAAGAAAGGACTCGCGGGAATATCTCTGATTAGTTTACTGAATTCATAAACGGCTAAAAGGTATTCGCCTCTTTGAAAATGTGTCATTGCCAAATAGTATTGGGCATCATCATTCACCGCGCTCCCTGGATATTGCAGAGTAATAGCTCTGAATTCGTTAAGGGCATATTGATAATCCTCATCATTATATAGACTCATGGCATAATCAAGATATTCCTGCATTGACATTTTTGAGGTGTCTACAGTTGACGAACAACTTGTTAACATCAAAACGAACGCTGCAAATAAAAATATTCTTATCAAAATCTTAGAACTCCACTGTTTATTATTATTAAAAATCGGTCACTAAAAGATACTCAAAAAAAGCCGTCGTTAAAAGAACGAGGGTGAGCTACTTGCTTCGTATTGTAAACAATAAAACGACAGTAACAATAATTGCCCCGACCGCGATTAAAGGTTCGGTAATGCTCGCCCAAAACGGTTCATCAGGTAATTCTGTCTGCGTAAAACTTAACGAAGGATTTTCCAGCAGTGGAATCTTATCATATTCAACACTATCGGATTTTTCCAGGAGAAATTTTCCGGCATGCAAAATTTCATTCCTGTCACTCAGGGTAAACGATCCGGCATATGATATTTTTCTGCCAACTACAAAATCACCTAACAAACCACTCTTAAAAACTTTGGAATATTCTACTCCAGCATCTTCAAGAAAATATACGAGATGCGAGGCTGCTTTTGTTTCATCAAAAACTACTTTAATTCCTCTCTCACTTAAACCGGCTAAAATTCTTGATACGAAAAAATTATCATCAAGCCGGCTTTGATATTTGAAAGAGATGGTATCTCCCGCTGATAAATATTCTGACAAACTTACGGCAGTCGAATCCGAAAAATCCATCATAATCTGAAGATTGGATTTTGTCTGTCCGTCCAGCGATAACAGCAAAAGTAATATTAGAAATACCTTCTTAATTATAACTCCATTTTATGCGAGTACTCTTCCACTGGCAATATCCTTAAGTCTTTTCACCCGTTCTTCAATGGGGGGATGAGTTGAAAATAATTTCATGAATGATTGTCCGCTTAAGGGATTAACGATAAACATGTGCGCCGATGAAGTACCGGCATTTGCCATTGGAATAACTTTATTTGCCTGCGAAAGTTTGTTAAGAGCGCTGGCAAGTGAAAGAGGATTACCGGAAATTTTCGATCCGCCCGCATCGGCAGCATACTCCCTTGATCGTGAAATGGCCATTTGAATAAGTATTGCCACAATCGGCGCGAGTATCATTAATGCAAGCTCACCAAAAACATTTCTGTCACGGCTGTCACTGCTTCTTCCGCCGAACATAGCTGCATAACCGGCCATTCGCGCGATGAATGTAATAGTGCCGACAAGAGTAGCTGCAATTGTTCCAATTAAAATATCTCTGTTTTTTATGTGTGCGAGTTCATGCGAAATAACACCCGATAGTTCTTCGCGATTCAATATTTTCAAAATACCGGTTGTTACAGCAACAGCCGCGTTTTTCGGGTTCCTTCCCGTTGCAAAGGCATTTGGAGTCGGATTTTCCATTATATAAACTTTTGGCATCGGTAGTTCGGCGTTCTGAGATAATTCTTCAACGATAGAATAAAGTTGCGGCGCTTCCGATTTTCCGACTTGACGCGCATGATACATTGTAAGAACAATTTTATCTGAAAACCAGTAAGAGCCAACATTCATTACCAGCGAAATTACAAACGCTATTATCATACCTTGTTCCCCGCCAAGGGCTGATCCGACAAGAAGAAATATTACCATCATCAGTGACATCAATAATGCTGTTTTTACACCATTCATAGTTTCCTCAGTAAATTAAATTATAAACGCTCTATCAAACTAATGCTTTTTGTTATTTTTCGCATTATGAAAAGTTTGAACATCTTTTAATTTTCCTTTGTTCCACAGTAATTTTTAACTGCTTCAGTCTTTTCATTTTTAAAATGAAGAAAATCCAACATCCCAGAAATCCAACTTCTTTGAAATTCAGTCCGGTAAATGATTTTTATTCGTATCTCCTTTAACCTGAAAGTTTCAAATTACTCACGCAATAACAAACCTCGCAAAATAGTCTTCGAAATTTATGTTTACCATCCATGGAATTATTTCCATTTCTTTTGTGTTAATTTCTCACAATCTGATTTATTCAGATACATACCACTTTTGATTAACGGGAGAAATATTTTCCGCTACAAATCCAAGTCCTGACGCATTCTGTAAATTATTTTTTGCACTATACGAATTCTTCTTACTCAAAGGAAACTTCCTGCAGAAAGAATTTTTCTGAACATCCTTTATAGCCTGATTACTCAACGAAATACCAGAACTGATTATTCTTTCATTCATTCCCGTAAATTGAATTTACCTGTATCTGTTCTGAATAAATAAATTAATTAATTAATAATGACAGGAGGAAATATGTCGCAAATATTGAGGGGTTTGAGTTTAAACCTAGGATTCGACCCCCAACCACACGCTTTGGTTAAAACTAATCAGGGCAAGTATTTAATTTCGGGGCGGGCATTTAACGGATCAAATCCTGATAGCGGTTTCGCAGTTTTATACAATCCGTTCTCATCCATTCCTGTTGAATGGCAACAGAGTTACACTGGGCAATTCAGTACAATGTTTGAAGATGCCGCTCAGCTCAGGGATGGTAATTTTATTGCCGTAGGAATTTGGTTTACTTCAATTTATGCCGGCGATGAGAATATCTGGATGGTAAAAATCAATGCTGCTGACGGGAGTATCATCTGGCAAAAAAATATTGGTAAACCGGGGATAAAATCAGATGGATATTCTGTTGCGGCCTCGGATGACGGCGGATTTGTTCTTACCGCACTCTCTCTGGATTATTCGCAGAATGTTCTCAAATCCCAGGTCATGAGTTTCGATACCAACGGAAATCAGCTGTGGGAAACTGATGTGAACAAGGGAGTTGCTTATTCAATTATCAAAACAAGAAACGGAGGTTATGCTTTATGCGGAGCCTCACAGCCTGATTCATCTTTTAACACTCATCTTTTTGCAGTCAGGATGGATTCTTCAGGAAAATTATTATGGCAGCGGGTTTTTAGTGATCTGACAATTTATGCCATGCTTCAAAGTGATATTATTGAAAACTCGGATGGCTCATTAGTAATGTGTGGAAAATCCGGGTTAATTAAAGCCGATGCAAATGGTGAAACAATATGGCAACGTCAAAATTATTCGCTGGATCTAAGTTCGGTAATCGCCTTACCTTCAGGCTCTTATGCTCTTGCCGGAAGTATGATTGATAGCGGAATTTCTGTAACCCGTGCATATGTTGCTTCGGTTGATGAAATGGGATCAAACCTTGACTGGGATAATTCCGAATTATCATACAATAGCACAATTGCACAGTTAGCATTAACAGATAATAATTTGGTAATGGCGACCGGGACTTTGCCTTCAGGAAAAAGTTCGGATTTGTTTATCTGTACTTTTACAAATTCAGAGATACTTTTCCCCTAATGGAACTCATTGATAATTACTTTTGAAAGTAGTGAAATACGGGTATGATAAGTTCGATAACTGTGAAAAAATGTTCGTATCTGTTTTTGTCTTTTTACAGATTCTGATAAAAGTAGGATTCAATTATCAATAGAATATTCAGGAATTTTTCAAGAGCGATTTCATGAGGAAATCGCTCTTTGATTTTTGGAATTATTTTTTCTTCAGCGAGTGACCTGTTGCTAATCCGATTACAAAAAGGAATAACGCTACAGCTCCGATAGCAAATATTGTATCGCCTAAAGCCCGTGACCAGCGTAATCCTTCCATCAATCCTGTCTGAAGGAATTCCGCGCTTCTGGCGTACCAATAACCATGTTTTACCGACGCCCATGTCTGAAGTAAACCCACCGGAAGCAGGCTTATTGTTACCATCGCAAAAAGTCCAATATTAATCGACCAGAATGAAAACTTAATTAATTTTTCATTCCACTCTTCTTCCGGACGTAGAGCACGAAGACTAAAAAGCATTAACCCGATGCCCAGCATTCCGTAAACACCGAATAATGCTGCGTGACCATGAACCGGAGTAGTATTTAATCCCTGCATGTAATAAAGAGCAATCGGCGGATTAATCATAAATCCGAAAAGTCCCGCACCGAGCATATTCCAGAATGCGACAGCGATGAAAAAATAAATAGGCCATTTGTATTTAATCACCCAGTCTTTTGTTTTTGAAATCTTATAATTCTCGACCGCTTCATAACCAACAAAAAGCAAGGGAACAACTTCCAGCGCGCTAAAAACTGAACCAAGCGCCATTACATAAACAGGTGTTCCTGAAAAATAAAGATGATGTAAAGTACCGATAATTCCTCCTGATAAAAATATCGTCGCGGCCAACACAGTTGCCTGTCCGGCTGTTTTTACACTTACCAGTTTCATCCGCGCAAAAAGAAAAGCGATGGCAACAGTGGCAAAAACCTCAAAAAAACCTTCAACCCAAAGATGAACAACCCACCAGCGCCAATATTCTGCAATTGCCAGATTTGTTGTTTTTCCGTAGCCAAGCGCGGCTCCGTAAAAACCGGCAATTGCTATTATTGAAATGAGAAACAGAATCAGTATCGGTTTCTGATTATCATTCTTTCTGATAGCCGGCAGAATTGATCGCACCATTAAAAAGAGCCATAGGAAAAGTCCGATTAAAAGTGCGATCTGAAAAAATCTTCCGAGATCAATATATTCATATCCGCTATGCCCGAAATAAAACCATGCATCGCCTTCAAGATACCCTTTCACACTCAGCCACTGACCAGCCATCGAACCAAGAACAACAACAAGTAACGCGCCGAACAAAACATTAACTCCGAGTCTCTGCCCTTTCGGTTCAACTCCGCTGACAGATGGACCAATGTAAAGTCCTGCAGCCAGCCATGCCGTAGCGATCCAGAATATTCCAAGTTGAGTATGCCAGGTTCGGGCTACAGTATATGGCAGTATCTCAGCAAGAGGAATTCCGTAAAAACCGTTTCCTTCAACACCGTAATGAGCTGTAATTACGCCCATGACAATTTGAAGCATAAATAATCCCAACACCGTCCAGAAATATTTTACTACAGCTTTTTGTGAAGGTGTTGCTGTTGTATAGAGTAAGGGATCATCCTTTGGCACTTCTTTAAAATCATGTTCTTTTTTTTGTGAAGCATAAAACCAGGCCATTCCGGCAATGCCCGCAAGAAGTATTATAATGCTCACTCCCGTCCACACAATTGTTTCGCTTGTCGGTTTATTACTGATTAATTCTTCATGCGGCCAGTTGCTTGTATAAGATATTTCCTCGTTTGGTCTGTTAGCCGCGGCTGCCCATGAGCTCCAAAAGAAAAATCCGCTCATCAGTCTTATCTTATTATTATCACTGATTGTATTGGCGGGAAGCGCGTATTCTTCCTTCCCTTCCCTGAATAGCTTTATGTAATAATCAATGTTTGATTTTATTGCCTCCGCTCTTACCGGTTCAACAACAAGAGTTTTTGTTTCGGCATCGTAGCGATTTGATTTCATTATAATTGTTAAACGGGATTTAAGTTTGGCTTGTGATTCTTCTTTCAGGTTTTGGAATGCCTCTGCAAATTCATCCTGTGACCACTTATCAAGAATATACATCGCCTCGCGGTGAAGCCAATCAGCAGTCCAATCTGGAGCGACATAACTTCCATGACCCCAGACCGAACCCATTTCCATTCCGCCCATTGCCTGCCAAATGTTTTGCCCTTTGCTAATTTCCCCCGTGGTAAAAATTATCTCACCATCCTCGGAAACTACTTTTTCAGGTATTGGTGGCGCCTGCTGATAAATTTTCACACCAATAAAACCCAATACACCAAATGAAATAATAATTACCGCCGTAAAGCCTAGCCAATATTTTTTCACGTTAGTTCCTCCTAATGTTTATTTAATAACTCATCTTCGAGTTGTATTGCTTTCGGGAACAAAATGTTATTTTCAAGATGAACATGCAGATGTAAATCTTTCTCAAAATCTTCTAACTCTTTGTATGTCAATTTAAAAGTGTTACACGCGTCCGCAGGTGGAGCGTAGTTGTTGGTTAATTCCTTTATTCTTTCCATTGCGCCTCCTGCGTTACTGTGCTCGGACTCCATAGCAATGATGGGATTCTTAATGGATCCATAACCGCCTGTTTTAGGCTTATCATTCAGGTTTTTGCAGTCAACCAGATACTTAATCAGGTGAAAAAGAATTTTCTCCTCTTTATCCATATGCGAATACATCTCTTTTGCAACTCTCTTGAAAAGTGAATGAATTTCCTTCAACTCCGAATGCTTAGTTCCGTGTTTATCTTCCACCTTATCGAGATGCAAAAGCATCTGAGGAATAGTTTGTCTTACGAAGGAGTGATGATTATTCACGATGTAATTGATGAGAAACCCCGGTTCCCAGTTATCATATTTATTCTCGCTTCCACCGGAAGCTAAATTTTCAAGCTCAGTGAGGACAGTTTTGATGTTTACATTTTTCTCCTCACAGGCAATCTTTAAAGGTTTGTTTCCGCCACAGCAAAAATCGATTCCATATTTTTCAAATACATGAGCGGCTTTTATGTTAAGCGAGACAACATCTTTTATGATTATTTTTGTCGGGTCCTGCTGAAATATATTTGGGTACATTTCTTTCTCCTTTTCTGATTGTTAACGCAATCTTAAAATGAACCGCTTGTCCGATTATAGCACAAAAATTTTTGCGTGGTTCGTTTTATGTTTTCTGAATCATGTTTTAAAGAACTTATCTGTCTTATTTTATTTCAAGAGTAGTGATACTAATTTATAATCAGAATAATAAATCCGGTTCTAATATACAGATAATAAGACATCGTGTCAAATTATTATTTGAAAAATTATGCTCCTTCTGTGAATAATTTGGAACCGGGTTTAATGTCATGAATTAATAAAAGTAAAGTACCTTATTTCTCTGCGATCCGCTTTCAAATTCATAAACTTATTTTTATATTTAATCCGCTTTTTGAGAATGTTTAACGAAAAGTGTCAACCAGAAACGGAGACAAACCGAACAGCCAACTTCTACAGTGATTATTAAAAGTTAGTTTTGTAATTAATTTAACGCGTTATCATTAATCACTAATTACCTTGTCTTTTTTTGCAGGATTCAATAATCTTGTTTTTAAAATCGGAGAAAGAATGACAAAAAAATTTGCTTGCCTCTTTTTCATGGTATTTTTTTCAGCTCAGATAATCGCTCAAACACCTTATGATTTTCTGAAGCTTGATCCGAGTCCCCGCAGCGCGGCTCTTGCCGGGAGTTTTGTAGCCAACAATGATGACCCGAATGTGATTTTTTATAATCCGGCGGGATTAATGTTGCTTGAAGGCTCGCCCGTATCATTCTCCTACCTTAATCACCTTGCCGATATCAGTTACGCCTCGCTTTCAGGCAGCCATGTAATTGAAGGGATCGGCAGATTTGCAGCGGGAATTCAATATATTAATTACGGTGATTTCACACGACGCGATGACATGGGGAATGATTTAGGTGATTTCGGCGCGGGCGATTTAGCGTTAACAATTGGCTACACGAATAAGCTTGAAGAAAATTTTTATTACGGCGTAAACATAAAATTTATTTACACGAGCATTGAAGATCAGTCATCAACTGCCTTTGCCACAGACTGGGGTTTGCAGTACAATATGCCTGAGAGCGGTTGGAGTTTTGGATTATCTATTCTCAATGTTGGAACTCAGATGTCATCATATTTTGATAACAAAGAGGATTTGCCTCTTGATGTCAGAGTCGGATTTATAAAAGATCTAGCGTACACACCCTTTAAGATATTTTTCTCTTTCAATCGTTTGAATGAAGATACAGATAATTTTTCAGAGCGCTTTAAAAACGTTTCTGTTGGAAGTGAAATTAAGATAAGCAAGGTTATAAAATTCCGTTTTGGTTATGACAACGACAAACGCAAAGACTGGAAAATCACTAATTCAAGCGGACTTGCCGGCGTTTCACTCGGTGTTGGAATAAATGTAGATAAATATAAAGTTGATTACTCCTTTACTTCAATGGGAGCAATTGGTTCTCTTCACAGATTTGGTATAAGTACTTCCTTCTAACTTTTAAAAGGATTTTTAAGATAACGACGGGCTTGCTCATGCGAGTTCCGTCTGTCTTCCATTTTCAACACTTCGTTATATTGCTTAACAGCTTTATCGCGCTGACCAAGCTGGTCATAACTCATACCGATGTAAAGAACGGAATTAATCAGCCATCCAGAGGGTTCATCCTCATCAAGTTTTCTGGAAAGTTTTTCACTCTTCTCGAAATAAATTCTCGCCGAGTCAGGATTATTCTGAAGCTTGTGCCGCATTCCAATATAATATGTCGCTTCACGTTCAAGCGCATCATTATATCCCGGTAAATTCTTTTCACATTTTCTCAAAATATTTTCAAAGACCGGCGATGCCCCGATATAATTCCCGCTCTTTACATAAATTCTGCCGAGATATTTCTGAAAAGTGGGATTGTTCGGAAAATCCTTTAAAAGTCTTTCAGCCCATTTTTTTGCTTCGGTCATATTCTCCTCAAACTGGAAATAGCTTGTGAGTAGAAAATACCTTGATTCAATTTTGCCGAACTTTCCGCTATCGGCAACAAACATAAGTTGTTTCAATCCTCTCTCTTTTTTTCCTTCCGGGAAAAAGACCATGAATGGTTTCAGGAAAGGAAATTTTTCAGGAATAACCGCGGCATAATAATTATATATTCCAAAACCGAGTTGAATATCGGGATTTTTCGGATTGATTTTATAAGCCTCATTAACAATGGGCATTGCATCTTTACCGTCCAGAGCGGCATCAAGCCATTTTTCACGAATTGAATAAAGCCTTCCGCGGAATCCGAGAGCGCCTCCCTTGAAAAACATCGCGTTAACATCCCGCTCATGGTCGTCGAGGATATCGTCGCACATATCAATTACATCTTCAAGTTTATCAACAAGTTGATCGTCATACTTTTCATTTTCCATATCAAGCATTATTCGCCACCAGTCGATCATGGCGTCGAAAAATTTTCCAGCGGGATTTTTAGGATATTCTCTTTGAACTATTTCAAAAGTCTTTTCCGCTTTCTGAAATTGAATTCCGTAAATCTGATAGACGCCGGCATTAATCAAAGAATCAAAACGGGCGTTCTGTGAGAATATTACGGAGGTAAAAAATACGAGTAAGACAAAATATCCTTTCACGTTTTCTCTATTTTCTTTTTGGTCTGTATAAGTGAGTACTTTGTCCAAAAAACATTTCGGCAGCCTCCATAACTGATTCAGAAAGAGTTGGATGCGGATGAATACTCATCGCCACATCTTTTGCCAGAGCTGCCATTTCAACGGCAAGAACGCCTTCGGCAATCATATCGCCCGCGCCAACACCGACAATACCCATTCCGAGAATTCTTCCTGTTTCAGGATCCATCAGTAATTTTGTTAAACCATCGTTGCGATCAAGAGTGGTTGCTCTTCCGAGAGCCGCCCAGGGAAATCTTGCAACTTCCGCCTTTATACCTTTTTCTTTCGCTTCGGTTTCCGTAAGTCCGGCCCAGGCAAGTTCAGGGTCAGTGAATACAACCGCGGGAATAGCATTTGGTTCAAAAGCAACTTTATGACCTGCAATATGTTCAACCGCAACTTTACCTTCAGCAGATGCTTTATGCGCGAGCATCGGTTGTCCGACTATATCACCGATTGCGTAGATGTTCAGGTCGGCAGTTTGCATTTGTTTATTAACCTCAACGTATCCGCGTTGATTTACTTTTACTTTCGTGTAAACTAATCCAAGTCCGTCAGTAACAGGAGTGCGCCCGATTGAAATAAGCACCTTATCGAATTTTTGCACGGGTTCGGTAATTCCCTCGCCTTCAAACTTCACTTGAATTCCGCCCTCAACTTCTTTGAGATCAGTTACTTTTGTATTAAGAAGCACCTGATCCATTATTTTGTTAATATTTTTTGCAAGAATGTTTACCATGTCTCTGTCGGCTCCGGGTAATAATCCCGGCATCATTTCAACAACAGTTGTTTTACTGCCGAGGGATGCATAAACAGAGCCTAGTTCAAGTCCGATATAGCCGCCGCCAATAACAAGCAATCGTTTTGGAATTTCAGAAAGTTCGAGCGCGTCTGTTGAATCCCATACATGAGGCGAATCAATTGAAAGACCGGGTATTTTTGTAGGCACTGAACCTGTTGCGATAATAGCTTTTTCAAATTCAAGTGTTTCACTGGTTCCGTCAAGTTTTTCGATTTTCAATTTATTCGAACCCAGAAAAGAAGCTTTTCCCTGAATAGATTTTATTTTTCGCTGGTTACGAAGCTGCCCCGTACCGCCTGTTAATTTTTGCACTACTGAATTTTTAAAATCTCTTAATTTATTTACA
>CAZEXO010000016.1:0-17067 GCA_964516545.1 uncultured Melioribacteraceae bacterium | reverse complement strand
TTTGAAGCTTCTTTTGCTTCATTAATGAGTTTTGCAACATGCAATAAAGCTTTTGAAGGAATACATCCGCGATATAAACAAACCCCGCCGGGATTTTTTTCAAGATCAATTAATGTTACATCCATTCCCAGATCAGCGGCAAGGAACGCTGCAGCATAACCACCAGGTCCGCCGCCGATAATTGCCAATTGTGTTTTATTCATTTCCTGTCTCCAATTCAGAATTTACATGATTTGAGTCTCTACGTGCAATCCTAATTTTTTTATGACTTTCGTAGCCATCTTATTCTTAACCAAAAAGAACCTCAAGTATTTATTAAGACCGCGAAGAAAAATAAAATTTTATTTCCTATCCTTCCAAACTAAGCAGGAAAGGATTTTCGAGAGCATTAATAATCCATTTTATAAACCGGGCTCCGTCAGCGCCGTCAATTATTCTGTGATCATAAGATAATGCTAACGGCATCATAAATTTAGGAACAAATTCTCCGTCAATATACACCTGTTCCCATTGTGACTTGGAAACACCAAGTATTGCTACTTCAGGTGTATTCACAACAGGCGTGAAATATGTTCCGGCAATTCCACCAAGATTACTAATCGTAAACGATCCGCCCTGCATGTCTTCAAGAGCAAGTTTTTTATCTCTTGCTTTTTTTGATAATTGCGTAAGCTCAATCGACAGATCAATAATATTCTTTTTATCGACATCCCTGATAACCGGAACGAGTAATCCGCGGTCAGTATCAACAGCCACGCCGATGTTATAATATTTTTTATAAATCACTTCCTGATTTTGCATATCAACGCTTGTATTGAACTGCGGAAATACCTTTAATGCAGATGCTACAACCTTCAGAAGAATTGCAGTCGGAGTTAGTTTTCCTCCCGCAGCTTCAGCTTTTGCTTTGAACTGTTTGCGCATTTTTTCAAGTTCGGTGATGTCAGCTTTGTCAAATTGGGTAACATGAGGCACGGTCGCCCACGCGTATGATAAGTGTTCAGCAGTTTTGCGGCGAATGTTGCTCATCTTTTGAACATCAACTTCACCCCATTTAGAAAAATCGGGTAATTCTTCTCTTGGGATTAGCGAACCGAGACCGGCTGGTTTTCCGGCTTGTGACTGATCCCGTCCTTCATTCAGAAGTTTCGAAAACATCTTAACATCTTCAACAGAAATTCTTCCGCCTGGACCCGAACCTTTAACATGATGAATATCTATTCCTATTTCGCGGGCGAATCTTCGTACCGACGGCGACGCGGGAACAATTTGTTTATCGATCTCACTAACATTTACTATACTTTTCTCAACTGCTTTCCCGGCAACTTCTTTTTTCGGTTCAGCAGGTTTCTCTTCGGCTTTTTCAACCTTTTGTGTTTCCGGTATTTTAGCCGGTGCAGCTTTTTTCTCAGCAGTTGTTGATTCAATAAGAAGAATTACCTGTCCTACTTTGGCTTTATCGCCATCTTTCACTTTAACCTCTTTTATAACTCCGGCAACTTCAACCGGCACTTCAACCGTGGCTTTGTCAGTTTCAATTTCAATCACTGACTGATTTACTTCAACAGTATCGCCGACTTCAACAAGCACTTTTGTAATATCGGCGGTTATTATGTTTTCGCCAAGTTCCGGAAGTTTGAATTCAAAAAGCCCCGACGAAGTCCGAACAGATTTTTCTTCAACCGGAACAGTCTCCGGTTTAGTTACAGGTTCAGTTTTTTCAACAATCGGTTCGTTTTTTTGGGTTGCGGCAGTTTCGGTAGTTTTTCCGCTTTCATCGATAATAAAAAGTACCTGTCCGACTTTAGCTTTCTCACCGTCTTTAATTTTAATTTCGCGTATAACACCGCTCACTTCCGAAGGCACCTCAACAGTGGCTTTATCAGTTTCTATTTCAAGCAATGCCTGATCGACTTCAACTTTATCGCCAACGGAAACAAGAACTTTCACAACGTCGGCTGTTTCAATATTTTCGCCTAATTCCGGTAACTTAAATTCAATAGCCATTTTTTATCTCAAAATTTGTTTTCTGTTTTATACTCTAAACGGTACTGGTTTATCAGGATTAATTTCAAGTTTTTTAGCCGCCTTATTCAATACATCCAAAGTTATTTTCTTTTCCTTAAACAAAGAATAAAGAGTTGCATAAACAATATGTTTTGCATCCACTTCGAAAAATTCCCTTAAAGATTTTCGTCCTTCACTCCGACCGAATCCGAGAGTGCCCAGACTATATAATGGTCCCGGCAGCCATTTACCGATTGAATCGCTGAGTAGTTGAACATAATCCGAAGCGGAAACAAATACTCCTTTTTCGCCTTTTGTAACCTCGGTTACATAAGGAAGTTTTACTTTTTTATCAGGATTCATCAAATTCCATCTGTCTTTTTCGAGAGCGTCAAAGTGTAGATTTTTGTAACTCGTTACGCTCCATACATCAGTGGAAACATTAAAATCTTTTTCCAAAATGTCTCTGGCTTTAATTACTTCATTCAGGATTGAACCGCTTCCCATCAAGTGAGCTTTTGTTTTTTCGCTCTTCTTTTTACTGGAAGAAAATTTATACATTCCTTTCAGAATTCCTTCTTTAACATCACCGGGCATTTCGGGTTGAATATAATTTTCATTACCGACGGTTATGTAATAATAAATATTTTCCTGTTTTTCATACATTCGATAAATACCATCACGAATAATAACAGCCAATTCGTACGCAAACGCAGGGTCATAAGCCATAAGAGTCGGAATTGAATAAGCAAGCACGTGACTGTGTCCGTCCTGATGCTGCAAACCTTCTCCCGCAAGAGTTGTGCGTCCCGCTGTTCCGCCGACTAAAAATCCTTTACATCTCAAATCAGCAGCAGCCCAGGCTAAATCACCAACACGCTGGAATCCAAACATAGAATAATATGTAAAGAACGGAATTGCATTCACGCCATGCGAGGCATACGCTGTTCCGGCTGCAATAAATGAAGACATCGATCCGGCTTCGGTTATTCCTTCTTCAAATATTTGTCCGTCTTTTGCCTCTTTATAAAATAACAAACTATCTTTATCAACCGGTTCGTAAAGCTGACCGACATGTGAATAAATTCCAATCTGTCGGAAGAGAGCTTCCATACCAAAGGTGCGCGCTTCATCGGGAACGATAGGAACGATCAATTTTCCTACTTCTTTATCTTTCAAAAGTTTCGAAAGTATCCGTACATAAACCATTGTTGTTGAAACATCCCTGTCGCCAGTTCCTTTATAAAACTCTTCAAACATTTCTTCTGATGGCGTTTGAATGGGCTGAGCTTTTACGATACGTTTGGGTACATATCCATTCAATTCCTTGCGTCTGTTTTTAAGATAAATAATTTCCTGTGAATCTTCCGAAGGTTTATAGAAAGGCGCTTTAGCAACATCATCATCCGAAATCGGGATTCCGAAACGAGTTCTGAAATGGCGGAGTTCGTCTTCGTTTAATTTTTTCTGTTGGTGAGTAATATTTTTTCCTTCACCGGCTTCACCAAGTCCGTATCCTTTAACTGTCCGGGCAAGAATAACCGTCGGTGCGCCTTTATGCTCAACCGCGGATTTATAAGCCGCATAAACTTTTTCTGGGTCGTGACCTCCGCGCGACATTTTTTCAAGCTGTTCATCAGAAAGATCTTTCACGAGTTCAAGAAGTTCCGGATATTTTCCAAAGAAATGTTTACGGATATATGCACCGTTTTCCACGATATACTTTTGTGACTCGCCGTCAATAGATTCGTTCATTCTTTTTAACAACATACCTGTTTTATCTTTAGCGAGAAGTTCATCCCACTCGCTGCCCCAAATTACTTTTATCACATTCCAACCGGTTCCTCTGAACACCGATTCAAGCTCCTGAATTATATTCCCGTTTCCGCGAACGGGTCCGTCCAGACGTTGCAAGTTACAGTTAATCACGAATATCAGATTGTCGAGTTTTTCACGCGCGGCAAGAGAAATGGCGCCGAGTGTTTCGGGTTCGTCGGTTTCGCCATCGCCAAGAAACGCCCACACTTTTTGATCACCGGGTTTTTTAAGTCCGCGGTCTTCCAAATATCTGTTGAATCGTGCTTGATAGATTGACATAATCGGTCCGAGTCCCATCGATACCGTGGGAAACTCCCAGAAATCGGGCATTAGCCATGGGTGCGGGTATGAAGACAATCCCCCGCCGGGTTTTAATTCACGACGGAAATTTTCCAGTTTCTCAACCGACAATCTTCCTTCGAGAAACGCACGCGCATAAATTCCGGGAGAAGTATGTCCCTGAAAGAAAATCAAATCACCCTGATTATCGTTATCCTTTCCTTTGAAGAAATGATTGAATCCGATTTCGTATAAAGTCGCGGCCGAAGCAAAAGATGAAATATGGCCGCCGATACCCGGTTCTTCGCGGTTAGCGCGCACGACCATAGCCATAGCATTCCACCGTATTAAACTTTTAATTCTGCGTTCAATTTCTCTGCCTCCGGGAAATGGCGGTTGCTTTTCCTTCGGTATTGTATTTATGTATGGTGTGTTCGCCGTGAATGGCAGGTCGACACCTTTTTCATGTGCATACATATCAAGCTCATGAAGAAGCTGTTTTACTCTTTCGGGTCCGCCGTTTTGTAAAACATACGCCAGCGATTCAAGCCATTCCTTTGTTTCAATCCTCTCTAATTCTTTTTGGTCGTTCATAATAATTCCGGTATTTATTTGTTTGTTAAATTTTTCGAAGAAATTAAACTAACATCAATGGTGTGAAACATAATAAATTTCTCTTAAAGATGTCTTTAGTCTCGACTTAATAAATATCGTATTCCATTTTTTAGTTCCCAAACAACTTATTTTCTTAACAAATCCCTAACATTCCGGTAACACAGATTTAACAGGTTTCCCGACCATAACGATTAGATAATTCGCGGGAAAAAGTTAATTTTACCTGTGTGGTTTCAGGATTTTTTTCTTTTACAGAATTTACTTAAGGGAGTTTTCATGGAGTTCAGTTTAATCCGCAAATCGGAATTTGATAAAGTAATTAATTTCTCCGGCGACTGGTCATTAAGGATGCAATTATTTTCATCCATGTGCAGGCATAATACGTTGGTTGCAATTAAAAAAGCAGGATCGGGTCATCTTGGTTCGAGTTTAAGTGCGCTTGATATTACTACATTTCTGTATCTCAATGAACTGAATGTTTTAAAGGTGGGATTAGATTCGACTGACAGAGATATATATTTTTCTTCAAAAGGTCATGATGTACCCGGCACATATTCATTGTATTATGCCTTAGGAATTATTAACGAAGAAAAACTTTTAATGCTTCGAAGACTGCATGGGCTTGACGGTCATCCTGAAGTGCGTCAGCCGGGAATTGAAGCCTGCACAGGCTCGCTTGGAATGGGAATTTCAAAAGGTAAAGGTTTTGCCTGGGCGAAAAAATATCAGGGATTTAGCGGACACGTTTACGTGATGACCGGTGACGGCGAATTTCAGGAAGGACAAATCTGGGAGTCGCTCCAGTCAACTGCTCATCAAAAAGTGAATGGCATTACCGTAATTATGGATCACAATAAATATCAAACGGATATGCGCGTTGAAGATGTAAATAATATTGAAGACTTGGCAGAAAAGATTTCTGCATTCGGATGGCATGTTGAAAGAATTAACGGACACGACTATGATTCGTTGAAAAGTACTTTTGCCCGGCTGAAGAACATCACCGATAAACCGAAATTTATTATCGCCGACACGATCAAAGGCAAAGGCGTTTCTTTTATGGAAAAGCCCGAGACCGAAATGGTCAACGGGCGGATTTTGTATAAATGGCATTCAGGCGCTCCCGACGATGAAAGTTACATCAAAGGATTAACAGAACTCACTGAGCAGATTAATTTTCTTTCAGCGAAACTCGGAATAGGACATATTGATATCCCGGTAAATAAATTACCCGGAAAAGTTACGACAAAAAGTGAAATGGAATTTGTAAAAGAAGCTTATGGTGAAGCTCTTTGTGAAATTGCAGAATACAACGATAAACTTGTGATAATCGACGGTGATCTTTCAGCCGATTGTAAACTACGCGACTTCGAAAAAAAATATCCGAACAGATTCGTGGAAAACGGAATTGCTGAACAGGATATGGTTTCAATGGCGGGAGGAATGGCGAGGATGGGATTAATTCCTGTTGTCAGTTCATTTGCTAGTTTTCTTACTTCACGAGCTAATGAGCAGATTTACAATAACGCCGGTGAAAAAACTAAAATTATTTACACCTGTCATTTTGCAGGAATCATTCCCGCGGGTCCGGGAAAGTCTCACCAAAGCGTTAGAGACGTTTCTCTACTCAACGCGCTGCCGAATATCACAATTCTTCAGCCGTGTAATTATGAAGAAACAAAACAGGTTGTTAATTACTGTGTTAATGAAGCAGAGGAGAATTGCGCTATTCGTCTTGTGATCGGTCCCTCACCAAGAAAAATAAATCTCCCATCCGATTACAAATTAACATTAGGCAAAGGTACAATATTAAGAGAAGGTAGTGACGCGGTACTTTTTGCTTACGGACCTGTTATGCTAAACGAAGCGCTGCTGGCCGCGGAATATTGTGAGAAAGTAGGTTTCAGTTTAAAAATAATTAACATGCCTTGGCTGAACAAAATTGATACCCATTGGTTAACTGCGGTTACAAAAAATGTAAAAAATATTTATGTACTAGAAGACCATTCTGTAATCGGCGGATTGGGTGACAGAATTCTGGAATCACTTACTTCATCGAAAAATATTGAAAGAAAACATTTTGAAAAAATCGGGCTGCGTGATGAATACCCTGAATGCGGTACGCCCTGGGAAGTATTACAGTTTCACGGGTTCGATGGTAAATCGCTTGCAGCAAAAATTTCAGGAATAAAAAATCTCGATGAAAAAATAGAAACTGATGCTAAAAAGAAATACAGCGATGAAGCGCCTCAATAAATTTATAATAAAATTCATGCCGTAGGGAACAGGCTAAGCCTGTTCCGAAATTAATAAAATCCCACAGAATATTGGAATGGGCTGAGCCCATTCCCTACAGATGAATTAAATTTCTGACGCTGCAAAAATCGAAACTGTCTTAGACTATCCCCTACACAGTTATATATCCAAAATCAATTCACCTAACTTACGTTTGGGAACATAATGAATTTGATTTTCATCGCGGTAATATTTCACATCGTCTTTTGCGTCAACAATTACAACTTCTTCTTTCGGCTTGCCGAGAGCGATAACATTTAAGATTTCAAAATGATCGGGAATATTCAACGCATCTCTTAGTTTCTCGCGTTTTATCGAACCGAACATACATCCGCCAAGACTTTTTTCAACCGCACCGAGAAGTATACTTTGCATAACAATTCCGGGATCCACATCCCAGACTTTTGTAATTCGCAAATCGCCAAGAACAACAATATACGCCGAGGGTCGTTCGCCTTCTTTTGGTCCACCCCAGTCTTTTAATAATAATGCCCATAACAGTGTATCAAATATTTTCTTATTCTTTTCTCTATCGCATGACAGAATAAATTTCAATGGTTGAATATTTTTTGCCGAACCGCAATATCTTGCAATCTCAGTCAATTCAAGAAGTTGTTCGCAAGT
This sequence comes from uncultured Melioribacteraceae bacterium, assembly GCA_964516545.1. GTDB lineage: Bacteria > Bacteroidota > Ignavibacteria > Ignavibacteriales > Melioribacteraceae > JAHISV01. The sequence goes on along the minus strand of CAZEXO010000016.1, from coordinate 9,429 downwards.
AATCTCGTGGTTCTCGTAAAATCTTCTGTAGCTTCTGTTTTTCTTAACCAGGTCTTTGAACATTTTCTACTCTATTTACTTAAAAATATTTTTGCTGTTTTTAATGAGTCCGGTTTACCAACATCAAGTATATCTTCAGGATTATGAATGAATGCTTTTATGTTTTGCTTGCATGCAGCTGATAAGAATACATCAATTATTGAAAACTTCTGTGCTTCCGGCATAAAATCATAAACTCCAGAATCTAAAATATAAATGCCGCTGAATGCATATTTAGCGGGGGAGTTAATTTCTCTCACAATTTTTTTCTCGTGGGTAATAACATTTTCCCAGGCTGATAAATTATTCTGATCATCAAAATAAATATAACGTGAAGAGTTCCGCTCGCTTACCGCCAATGTCGCCAAAGATTTATTTTTGTAATGGTAATTATTAAGTTCAGCAAGATTTATCCTGGAAAGAATATCAACATTATAAACAAGAAATGGTTGTTCACTTTTCAAAAACCATTCGGCTTTTTTTATCGCTCCTCCGGTATCAAGAAGTAAATCCGATTCGTCTGAGATTGTTAAACTTATCTCGGAGTCGTTATAATGATTGATATAATCAGTTACTTTTTCAGCAAAATGATGCACATTAATTATGATTTCATGTATTCCTGCGGATTTCACTTTTTCAATCGCGTGATGTAAAAGGGGTTTCCCGTTTACCTCAACCAGAGCTTTGGGAATTGTATCGGTTAATGGTTTTAATCGTGTTCCTAGTCCGGCGGCGAGAATAAAGGCTTTCATTGTTTTAATGACTCCAATTTCCGATGCCTCAACTCGACAATCACTTTATCCATTTTTGAAAGTTCAGCAGCAAGTTTTTCCGCGTTATAAACCGAGCGGTGTTGCCCGCCGGTGCATCCGAAGTTTATTTGCAAATCCTTAAATCCTCGTTCAGCATAATTCCGAATAGCTTTTTCGACGAGAGCCAGCACATCTTTCTGAAATTCACTTACCTCTTTTTTCCCGTCAAGAAATTTTACGACCGATTCATCTTTACCCGTGAATGATTTGAATTCCTCATAGCGTCCGGGATTAGGAAGATATCTGCAATCGAAAACAAAGCCTCCGCCATTACCTGTAATATCAATGGGAATTCCTTCACGATAAGAAAAACTGTTTACCTGTACCCGTAATTTTTCACCTGTATATTTTTCTTCATCTGAAAACTTCTTGAATAAATCATTGCTGATAATTTTTCGTAAAAGTGAAAACAAATAATTACATGTGAATTTATCTTCTGTTTTTGCAATCAGATAATCGAGATTTTTCACGGCGCACGGAATACTCGTAAGGAAATGTCCTTTCCGCTCAAAAAATCCCCGGTATCCATACGCGCCAAGTGTCTGTAAGTTTCTTACCATTGCGAAAGCATAATAGAATTTCAAAAAATCTTCTTTCCTGATTTTTTTATGCCCGGCTAAATTTTCAAGATAATATTCAAGTAAGTTTTCCCTGACTTCAGTTGATAAATTTATTTTCGCGCTGAACAATAACGAAGCGACATCATACTGAAGCTGTCCGCGCCGTCCCCCCTGATAATCGATAAAATAAAGCTTATCATTTTTGAGCATGATGTTTCTAGTCTGGAAATCGCGATACATGAAATAATTATTATCCGCTTGTAAAAGAAAATCTGCGAATGAATGGAAGTCGGTTTCCAGTAATTGCTCGTCAAATTGATGACCGGAAAGTTTCAGGAAATAATATTTGAAGTAGTTAAGATCCCACATAATAGATTGTTTATCAAAAGCATCGCGGGGATAACATTTTGAATAGTCCAGATTAATACTGCCAACCGTCTGGAATTTTATCAGTTCGGATAATACAATCTGCAGATAATCAATTTTTGTTTTTTCATCAGCCTTGTTAAGTAAGTCGAATAGAACATCATTTCCCAGATCTTCGGTTAAATATATATTTTCATCCAGCCGCATTGAAAATATTTGCGGTACATTAAGGTTCTGTGAGAGGAAATAATTTGTGAGATAAACAAATGATTCATTCTCACGCTTGTCGGGATTCCAGACAGCAATAGCTTGCTTCGAAGCACTTTTGATTCTGTAATACTCTCTGTTCGATCCCGAGGGAGGTAATTGCATAAAATATTCAATGGGTTCATTTGACCAGTCACTGAATAATTTTTTCAGTTTGATGTGTTTTTCAACCATACGAATTCCCGGCGGTTCTGTCATTTCATAATTGCAGTTAAATAATAAATTCTATCTTACCTTTATTCAATAATGAAAAATATAAAAGCCCGTGGACAAATATAGAGAAAAGAATTTTTTGAGATTTGCAATTCAGTTTTATGTTGTCAACATAAGATGAGGTTAAGTAATTAATAATTCAATTGAGCTCTTCACCGAGCGTCAATAATAATTTTCTTTACATTTTATAAATTATTTACGCTCCATTTGTCCTTGAAGTCATCTGTAAATTGTTACTTTCACTATACAAAACTTAAAGAACAATTATGTAGCAGAATTTCTCAGTATAATTATTCATGATATCATATATTCTAGCCTTTAACAGGAATTCTCCTCTTGGAATAACCCACTCACCGTTTTCATCAACCTCCTGACAATCAAGTGAAAAATCAGGATTTATTATCAATTCACCATTGACTCTTTTACAATTAGTGAGAACGTAGTATTTATTGAGCAAAACGTTGGTTACTGTGTCATCTTCAATCGGAGGAATCAGATTATGACTTTGATAAATATCAAAAACTTCGTATCCGGTGAGCTCAAGTTCCTTAAAATTGAATGAATCATAAAGAATGGTTTCACCTGTCGAATTCGTTAATGAATATTCAATTTTTGTGATTGAAATATTATTATCAAAATGCTCTTCGCTTTGTCTTTTTGCTTGGGCATATTCAGAATTATCCCTGACATTTAATACAATATCAACCTCTCCATATACATAAAAAGTGTTTGGGGCATTTGGTCTTACCAGGCGAATGGGAGTATTATTATACAAGAAATAAAAACTTCTATTAATGATGGGTTTTTGAGTATCTGAAAAAACAAACTTTTCTAACGGATCCATATAATTCCATTCTTGTCTACCCCATGACATTTCAGGAGATTTTTTTATTCTGCACAAAGTATAAAAACCGTTACTGTGGCTGCTTAATTGCCCGATTTGGGACCCCTGTTTAACAACATCTCCAATGTTGAAACGAAAATTTTCCAGTCCCTCATACTTCCAGGCATAACCCGGCTTCGAAATATCTTCAATGACAATAAATGTATTTTCCGGATCATAACTGTTTTTTACCCGGACTATACCATCGGTAACAGCAAATATCTCTGCATTATTACCTGCATGAATTGTTAATCCGGTACTTAATCTGGATTCACTTGCCGGTTCCTTAGCAATGTAATCTCCGAAATTATCAATTATCCACAGCTCCTCCATCATGGTATTATATTCATCAATAGTATACACCGGATTATGATGAGGATAAGGTAATTTACCTTCGGGAGGCATTACATTATAAAAAATATTGCTTTCTGTATTAAAACGCCTGATAGAGCTCGGCAGACTATAATTTTCTCCATCAAAGGCAATTATTCTCCAATAATATGAGCTGGATGCTTCAAGATTTTTTATTACACAAAAGGTATCTCTTATTGATGAATATACTCGTGTAAAGGGAGTTGGATTTTTATCGAGATATACATCATAAAAGACGGAGTCTTCATCAGCGTCAATACTTCGCGACCAAGTTAAAAGTAAACTATCGCGAACCTGTGTTAGACCATTTTCCGGATATAATAGATTCGGACGCGACGGTGGTGAATTTACTTCAAGTATTTTTTCCAGATTAAAAACGACTTCCTTTACTTCACCCGGATTTATCGTGATCTTTTGTTTGGAAGTCTTATAACCTGCTTTTTGAGCAAAGATAAAATATTCATTCTCGTTGAGATCAAAGAATTCGAACAGTCCTGCAAAATTACTTGTGTCAGTATTTGTCCATGGTATCGTGTGAAAAATTACATCGCTAATGGCTGAATTCGTTGAAGCTTCTCTGACAATTCCTCTGATGTCGCCGGTTATATTACTTACAGGTTCAATGTCTTCGAGACAACTGTTAAGGCAGAGAAGAGACAAAAATATTATGAATGCTTTTTTCATTTACGAATATACCTCAGGGAATAAAATTTGATTTAGCGTGTAATTATTTTGTCTGAAGATAAATCTTTCAGGAATAAATGTAAATGCATTAATTAGTATTCTGCCGATCAAGAATCATGTTAACCTTTTTACAAAATTCAATAACATGCTCCAGCACATCCTTGGGATTCTTAAAATGGTTTTTCATTTCAAGCTTCATATTTTCTTTTCCTTGTTTAAACCTGACGCTTGGATGATTGTCAACAATATATTTCATGAGCACGGTAAATTTCTTTTGATAGTATTCCTCTTTATCACCTTTGGGCAAAATCAAAACTACTTTTTCACTTTGTATAACAATTCTCTCAAACAGAGCATACGAAGCATAGAACCTGAGAACAGCGGTTAAGATTAATCTCTCAATCACTTCGGGAATTTTTCCGTATTTATCAATCAACTCATCTTTAATCTCGTTTATCTCTTCAATTTTAATGATAGAAAAAAGAGCGGTATAAAAACTCAACCGGTCAGCCTGATCAGGCATATAATCTTTTGGAATATTAATTTCAAAATAAGTATCAACGGTCGGTTCGGTGCGTTCCTTCGGAGCGGAAAGTCCTTCAAACACATCTTTGAATTCAACCTGTTTTAACTCTTCAACAGCTTCATCGAGAAGCTTCATGTATAAATCAAATCCTACAGTATCAATGAATCCGCTCTGCTCTGTTCCGAGTAAATTACCGGCGCCCCTAATTTCAAGGTCACGCATCGATATGCTGAATCCTTCGCCAAGTTCAGTGTATTCTTCAATTGCCTGTAATCTTCTCACGGCTTTTTTTGTAACCGAGTCAAGAGACGGGACGATCAGATAAGCATAAGCTTGTTTATCGCTTCGCCCAACGCGTCCGCGTAACTGATGAAGTTCGGCAAGTCCGAATCTGTCTGCACGATTAATAATAATCGTATTCACGTTAGGAATATCGAGCCCCGATTCAATTATTTTTGTAGCCACGAGTACATGATATTTTTTATTCAGGAAATCATGAATGACCTGCTCAAGTTGCGATGGTTTCATTTGCCCGTGAGCTATCCCGATTTTTACTTCTGGAACATATTTCTGAACATAAGCTGCAATTTTGTCAATCGACTGAACCCGGTCATGAACAAAATAAACTTGTCCGTTTCTTCTGATTTCATCGAGAACCCAGGTTCTGATATTCAGCGGATCGAACTTTTCAACTTTTGTAAAAATCGGCTGCCGGTTGAGCGGTGGTGTTCCCATAATCGATAAATCCCGGGCTCCGAGCAGAGAGAGATTTAATGTTCGTGGAATAGGCGTTGCGGTCAGAGTAAGTGTATCAACATTCGCGCGTAATGATCTTAATTTCTCTTTAGCCATAACACCGAAGCGATGTTCCTCATCTATTACTAACAAACCGAGATCTCTGAATTTAACATCCTTTGAAAGCAGTCTGTGAGTGCCGATTACAACATCAACTTTTCCTTCTTCCAGTTCTTTAATAATTTCCTGTTGTTTGGTTTTGGTCTGAAATCTCGACAGCGCAGCAACTTTAACAGGAAACTGAACAAATCTGTCTTTAAAAGTATTGTAATGCTGTTCGGTTAAAATTGTCGTTGGCGAAAGTACGGCGACTTGTTTATTATCGTTCACAGCTTTGAATGCTGCCCGAACCGCGATTTCGGTTTTTCCAAAACCAACATCTCCACAAACAAGACGATCCATGGGATTTTCAGATTCCATATCGCGCTTGACTTCTTCAGTAATTTTCGATTGGTCGGGCGTATCTTCATAAAAGAAAGATGCCTCAAGTTCTTTTTGCCAGATTGAATCCCTTGAAAAAGAAATTCCGCGAGTACTTTTTCTTTTTGCATACAATTGAATTAAATCGCGCGCCGCCTCTTTAATTTTTGATTTAACACGTTTCTTGGTGTTTTTCCACTCGTTGCCTCCGAGCGTTGATAAATTAGGCTTTGCATCTTCGTTTGATGAAAATTTCTTTACAAGTCCGAGATAGTTGAGATTAACATAAACCACGCCCCCTTCGGCATAAAGTATTTTTATGGATTCCTGTTCTATCTCTCCGATTTTTATTGTTTCCAGTCCGGCATACATTCCGATTCCGAAATTTTCGTGAACGATATAATCTCCGCGTTTAAGTGTTGCAATGTCACGCGCACGGGATTTTTTTATTTTCGATCTCTTGAAAACTTTTGTGCGGAACGGTTTATTAAATATCTGGTAATCGGTAAGCACCAAAACTTTTTCTTCCGAACAAAGAAAACCGGCTTTAATTGCAAGAATAGAAATTTCTATTTTATTCTCTTCAATCAGATGCCCAAGTTCATCGCTGTACTCTGAAAATAACTCAATCAGCCGCTTTGCCTGAAACTCATTTTCTGAAGTAATAATTACTTTGAGACCTTTCTTACAATAATTAATTATCGATTCGAAAAGCAGATTAAAATTTGCATTAATAACAGGGGCTTCTTTCAAACCAAGATTTATTCTGTCGTCTGATTCAGCAAAATTTTCTTCAATAAGCCATCGTGCTTTTTTCTCAAAAATAAATTCATGATTATTTCCCTGTTCAAATAAATCGCCGGTTGACACATCGGTGTGGTTTGTTTCGTCAATTTCCTGCACCATTATTCCCGGCTCCGGTAATTCCGAAATAACGGGATTTTTCTCTTCCGCAATTTTCTTATTGAATTCTCTTAATTCCTGTTTTGAAATAAGAACAAGAGGGTTTTCGAGATAATCAAAAATATCTGAAAAATGCTGAGCTGTTTCGCTGTTTATAGAATTGGCAAGAGTAGCCTTCTCAATCTTGTTAAGCGATCGCTGAGTTTCGGCGTCGAAGTGTCTGATTGATTCAACAAAATCACCGTCGAATTCCAAACGACAGGGAAGTTTTTCGCTGTAAGACCAGAAATCAATAATCGATCCGCGGACAGAATAATCACCGGGATTCTCAACATATTTTTCTTTTTGATAATTTATGAGATTCAGATAATCAATCAGATCATCATAGTTAGTGCCTTCACCCATGGTGATCTCTGTAGTATTTTTCTTTAGGTCATCTTTTGAAGGAAGTTTTAGACTCAGAATTCCGTAGTCGGCAACTAAAATTGATTTCTGTTTTTTATTTACTTCCGTCAATTTATCCTGAATCGACTCAAGTTTGTTTTCTTCAAATGCTGTAAGATAATTTTCGAGCCCAAGCTCAAAAAGCTCCACTTTTAATTCGCTGACTAATTTTTGATTGTTTAGTAAAACGAGAATATTTTTCTCATGCTCAAAAATTCTTTTTACCAAAAAAGATTTTGCCGCTCCATGCAAAGTTGAAACTGAAATTTTACCGTTTTCGGATAAGCGCTGAATTTTATCCGTAAGATTTTTTATCGACAGAAAGTTGTTAAATGAATCGGAAATATTTTTCATGCTGTTGTCAGATCAATGTTTTTAAAATAGATATACCTTACCCTGATACCGCGAGATATCGGGTAAATAAATTTACAGATCAAAGTTAATGAGTATCTCATAAATAGACAAAAATAAATCCCTTAACTCATTTCTTGTATTAATTAGTTCTTTTTAATATAATCGATCCTAACATTCTTTTACCCACGGAGATTTCATGACATTATTAAAAGCTCAAAAGCCTACAAAACTTTTGCCGGAAGAGCTTAAATGGACTTGTCCAACAGAAAATTTTGATTTTGAGTCAACAACAAGCGTTAAACCTATTGAAGGAATAGTCGGGCAAGAAAGAGCGCTTAAAGCCTTAAAACTCGGTGTGGACTTAAAAAGCCCCGGATATAATATTTTTATTACAGGATTATCAGGCACGGGAAAATATACGACCATAAAAAAAACTTTGGAGACTTTAAGTCCCAGCGTCATTGAATTGTATGATTACGCTTATGTAAATAATTTCTCGGATACGGATCGTCCTATCCTTCTGGTGTTTCCGGCCGGGACCGCGAAAGATTTCAAAGATGAATTATCAAATGCGATAAAATTCCTTCAGGAAAATATTCCTCAGGTTCTTGAAACCGAACCTTTTGTTACTCATAAAAAACAACTCTTTGCGGCGTACAGCGAAACCCAACAAAGTGTAATGCATACATTTGAAGATAAGCTGCGTAAGGATAATTTTTCACTCGGGCAAATAAAAGTCGGTGAAATGACGCGCCCTGAAATATTAGCAGTGGTTGATGATCAGCCTTTATTTATTTCTCAAATTGATGATCTCGTGAGACAGAAAAAAATTAACGAGGATCAGGCAAAAAACATCCGCGAAAAATATGCATCATATCAGCAGGAGCTTCAGATACTTTTCAGAAACAGTCTTAAACTCAGCCAGGATTTTCAAAAGAAAATCTCCGACCTTGAGCAAAAAGCAGTAACCGATATGCTTCGTGTAGTGATTGATGAATTGCAAAAAAAATTCAGTATCGAAAAAGTACAGTCATTCCTCGACAGCGTTGAAGAAGACATTTTGAATAATCTGGATATTTTTAAAGGACACCGCCCGGCAAGTGAACAAACTTCCGACGGATACATTATTGACTATTTCCGCGACTATGAGGTAAATATTATTCTCGATAATTCAGCTACTTCAGAGTGCCCCGTCATAATCGAAACTTCACCGACTTACGGAAATCTTTTCGGCGTGATTGAAAAATATTCCGACGGACGCGGTGGCTGGTTCGCAGATTTTACAAAAATAAAAGGAGGTTCTCTTATAAGAGCCAACGGAGGTTACCTTGTAATAAATGCCATTGATGCTTACACGGAACCGGGAGTTTGGAAAACACTGAAACGAGTTCTCATGTACGGCAAACTTGATATTCAGGATATGACTAATCTTTATCAGTTTACCCCCAGCAGTTTAAAACCCGAATCAATTTCCATCGACGCAAAAATTATTCTTATCGGCAACAATGAAATTTATTCCCTCCTTTCGGAATATGAACAAGACTTCAACAAAATTTTTAAAGTGAAAGCCGAATTCGATTACGCCATGAACAGGACGGAGAAAGCTATCACCGAATACACAATGCTCATTAAAAAACTTATCGATTCTGAAAATCTTTTGGAGTTTGATAAAGCAGCTATTGCAACAGTTATTGAATACGGCGCCCGTTACGCCGGCGAACAAGAAAAACTCACAACACGCTTTGCTTATATTGCCGACCTTTGCCGCGAATCAAGTTTCTGGGCAAATGA
>CAZEXO010000015.1:0-33344 GCA_964516545.1 uncultured Melioribacteraceae bacterium | reverse complement strand
ATAACTCATAAACAGCTTCAGTGTGATTCTTAATAAAATCCTCCTGCAAAGTCACAACACAGCACGGGTGATTTTCCCAAAGTTCACTTGACAGAAATTGAAGATCGGCATTTCCGGCAGCGATTCCTTTTGTGCCTAATGGCTCGGCAACCAGATAACCGGCAGACTCATTATTCTCGGCAATAAGTTTCGGCATTTGAATCGGAGGCACAACTTCGAAACTTACATTAATTTCTTTGTCGCCCGGCATACCCGGTTTTAATCCTATGCCCTGTAAGAACATGTGTGCGAGCATGTGATGAATAGACATGCTATGAGGCAGATAAAACGATTTATTCCTGAAAAACTGAGGATAAGGGTCTTTGTAATCGCCGCTGTTTTTATTCCTCACCAATATACTTCCGTTTCTGTGTGCGAAAAGAATAAGTTTGAGCGGTGCACCGTGGGAGTAAAGGTCCATAGCAATCGGCGCAAGTACGCAGGCGCCTTCAACATCATTTGTTTCAAGAGCTTTCGCAAGCGGGTTCCAGCTTGACATACATTCGGTTTCGAGCGCAAAATGTTTCGGTTGATATTCACCTTTATCAATCATGTGTTTCAATACGCCAAGAACAAGATGATCTGTTATCTGAATGTGTGCGATTTTAATTTTTACTTTTCCATCATCGCTATATTTCGCCTGATAGGCTTTTCTTTCCTGAGATTCAATTTTTACGAGACCCAACGCCTCTTTAATTTTTTTACCTAGTTCATCAGCATTAAAAGGTTTTGCTATAAAACTGGAAACGCCCGCTTCTTCGGCTTTTGACATTTCCGCTTTTTCACCCCGGCCCGTTGCCATCAGAAATGGGATTATTTTTATCCCGCTTTCCTGTCTGATCCATAACAGTAATTCATAGCCCGTTAAATTGGGCATGTTCCAATCACTAATTATCAAATCAGGTTTCTCTCCCGCAATAATTTTTTCTTTGGCATCCTGACCGTCAACCGCCTCAATTATGTTCTCGAGTCCTAATGAAGAAAGAGTTTTTCTTTCCATCTTACGCATCACAGATGCATCTTCAACTAAAAGAATTCTTAATTTTGGGTCTAAAGACATGCAAAATTCCTCCGGAGTGACTCCGTTCTATTCAAAAATTTTAAGATAATTTGCGCTCAAAATCGCGGTGTTCCGCTTCTTATTATCGTAACAAAATGAGGAATGTTTTAGTGCAGAAAATAATAAAAAAAGAATTAGTAATATCCTTCTATAAAGATTGTAAAAAGTATCAAAAGGCATGGCTGGTTTTCTTTTTTGAAGGAACTCTTGTGAAATTAGCAGTATTGAATTATTATTTTTTAAGTTAATTTAGGTTGTGAATTAGAAAAAAATTACGAGATCAATATGTTGACTGCCAGATTTCATCTGAAAAACTTCTCCTCATTTATCGGATTAGGAATGACTTTGCTCGGTGTGAATTTAATTTTGTCAATTTTCTGGGAATATTTCCCCCCTTATGAATTACTTTTCTACGCAGGAATCTTTTTATGGATTTTGGGAATTGTTTTTTGGTTTGCAGGATTATCCGCCTTAAAAAAATATGGTGAGGCTGAACAAAAAGAATCAAACAATGGATATGAAATTTTTGTTGATAAAAGTATTTTTTGTTACATAAGACACCCGCAATATCTGGCTTATATGCTTTTTAACATTGGATTTATCTTTACAACCGGTGATACATGGATCGTCTTGACTTCAATTCTTTCTATCGGATTTTTTTATTTCGGAATTCAGGACGAGGAAGAAAAACTCATCAGCCAATTTGGAGATGATTATAAATCATACATGAAACGAGTACCTGGACTGAATATTTTTGAAAGTATCAGAACCATATATAAAAAATGATTCTGCCTGCTTGCAGAGGAATATTTTGGAATTTGTTCAGAAAATGATACTCTCAAATCAGATTAACAAAACATTATATGACAGAAAACGTAAATAATCCGGTACACGATGTGGCTGATCTTTTAAGTCAACTGGCTGAGTCGGTACGCGCGCTTAACGCTGTTAATTATGATATTCTCCGTATCATTAATGACGACCGGTCGAGGTTGAACGAAGCAGACAACAACTCGCTGGAGGATTCAATCAGTTTTACTGAAAAAATTATGAAAAGCGAAAAACTGATGAATCCGGAGAGAAATATTTATTCAGGCAATAAAGATGAATTAGATTTATTTATTGGTCAGTTAAGACACTTCATTATGATGATGAAGTTGGTTCGCACTAAATATGAAATAAAAAACCTGGTTACACATTCTGAGAATAACACAGACAGCTATTCGGAACGACAGGCAACAATTCAGGCAAACAGGAAAAAACTGCGAGATAAAAGGAAGAAAAAAAAGTAAAATTCTTGAATATGACTCAAAGATGAAGATTAATAAGTTAACATGCAGCATCTCCCAAAATCATTTCAATTTCCACAGGAATTTTCGGGCGTCCGTTAATATTTAAAGCCGTACCGATAATTTTTCCCTGAACAATTAATTTGTTATCGGATTTGCGATAAATGTTTTGAAGAAAAGCAAATCTTATTTGTGAAACCCGTTCAAGTTTTACATCGACATAAAATTCATCACCGCTCTTTAGGGGATATTTATAGTCAAGTTCAGCGCGGATAACAATAAGATTTATTCCGCGTTTTGCATACTCCGTAAAATCAATTCCGAGAAAATGAAGATATTCATGACGGGCATGTTCAAGATAATTCTGATACACGGCGTTATTCACTATACCCTGAATATCGCACTCATAATCGCGTACCTTAAAATTCACTTTGAATAGATTATTTTCCATGAAATATTACCTGATAAATTCAGTTACGGAATAATGTTCTTTGCTGATGTACGAAAATTTATTCGAGATAAATACCAAAAAGAGTCGCATACATAATCCTGTAAATCTCCGTATTATCAATCGTTCCGTGAAGAAGCTCAGAATTTAATCCTGTCGCCCGTGAAACCACCGAACCGTATGAATCCTGACCGGTTGACCATGCGATGTAAAACGGAAGCTGCTTTCCATATTTATCCGGCGCGGAAAGAAATGGTATTGAGCCTTTCCCGGTTTTACCGTCAACGGGCGCGCCGTTTTTTTCGAACTCGGCAAGCATTTTAGCAGGGTCTAAATTGTCCATTCCTATAAGTTCCATTCCACCGGCTTCGCTGTCTGCGGCGGTAATTAATAATGTGTTCGGATTATTTTTTATAAATTCAAGAACAACGCCAATTGCATCGTCCGCGTTTTTAAGAGCTTCGATTTTTCCGTTCGCGTTATTTTGATTGCCGAAGTTATCAGTGCCTTCTTCTTCCGTTACCAGAAAAAATTGTTTTCCGGAACGCGAGAATATTTTCATAGCTTTATCGGTCATTTCGGCAACAGTTGGGGCGCCGGCAGAATAATTTTTCAATCCAAGTTTTACGAGTTCTTCTTCAGTTTTATCATTAAAAGTATGATCGAGGGCGAATACTCCAAGTACTTTTTCAACATCATCGGATATTTTTTTCAACTGATCTTTTGTGTAGATAATTTCATAACCATTCTCACGCGCCCATTTTATAAGGTTAAGATCATCTTTGCGTTTTCCTTTTCCGTGAAAACCCTGCTCACCTTCAGGGAGCATATATTCTTCTCCGCCCGAAAAAATTATATCAGCGCCTGATTTGATAATTTTTTCAGTTACCTCATCATACAAATATCTTGAAGGAGAACTCGCCACAAAAACACCGGTTCCCGGTTCTACAATATTTCCTGAATTTATTATCCCGCACTTAATTCCCGCGCTAACAGCTTCCTGCATAATACTTTGTTTTTTCCCCGAACGCGAAACTAAAGTATCTTTCCCGTTCATTCCGTAAGAATCCTGGGGAACTTTAATGCCGTACGAATGAATTGTTGCGCCCGCGTGTGATGAGGCTGAAATTGAGTTAAGCATATGACTTTTGTAAACAGCTACATTTGGTAATTTATCCCAATTCAATATACCGTCGGGACCATAATATAAAATTCTTGTTGCGTGCCAATCGGCCAAACCTGTTCCGTCAGGATGGATAAAAATCACATTACCGGTTTTTTTATTCTGCGCTTGTAGTGACGACAAAAATAAAAATGACAGGAAAACAAATTTAATTGTATTCATAACAAAGTCCTTTGGTGTAAAAGATTAGCTAAAGGTAAAAAAATATCTTTCATTATCCTAACAAATCTGTGTTAAGAATATGCTAATTAATTATCAGCAGCGCTCCGACAATAAGTATAGCAGTTGCAATTAATTTTTTCGTGAGATTTTTTTCTTTGAAAATTTTACCGCCGACGAGAGTAACGAAAAACACCGACAACCTTTTAACTGACAACACCAACGCTACCGGCGCTAAAGTCAATGCTTCAATTTGAGTGTAACGGTATCCAATTGTAAGAATGGCGATTGAAATTATCAGTAAAAAAACATTCTTATCCGGAATGAAAATCATCTTTGAAAAACTCTTTTTTCGCAGGAACATAATTATGAAAAAATTCACAGCGAGAAATAACTGCTGAAATCCCATAAACGCGTAAGGATGCATGGCGTGGTCGCGCAATAAATATTTGTCGAGCAGTGAAGTTACCGTAAAAAGTAACAATGCGTAAATTATATAGTTATGAAATTTTGATTCGATGAAAACTTTGAAAGGGTAAAGAATATTTTTTGATTTACCTGATTCCAGAATATAAGTTCCAACTAATAATAAAACCATTCCGGAGATTTCTCCGCCGCTTAACGATTCACCTAAAAGCATGAAGGCAAAAAAAGCTACGAAACCGGGTGTTAGAACCATGAGAGGAAGCGCGCCGCTTATTTCCATATTTTTTATCGCCAGCATTACGCACAGAAACGCTAATGCCCCGAGTATCGCCTTAAAATATATTATCAGAACGCTGATGAGAGTAACCTGAGAAAAATCCACCCACAAAAAAAACGGGAGCGAGAATAACATATTGAAAAGAGAGACGCTGAACGAAAAATCCAGCGCCTCAGTTTTGAAAAGTGTTTTCTTCTCAAGAAGAGTAGAAACAGCCGATAATGTAGCTGAAAGAAATGCTAAGGAAAACCAATCCATAATTCTCGTGTTTTAGTATTCAACATATGTATTTACACAAACAATTTTACCAATTCATTTTTAATTTCAGATAGAAATTTCGTCCGGGTTCGGCAGTGATAAAACTGCGATTTGTTGCCAGATGATTTCTGTATGATTTATCGGCAATGTTTTCAACACCCGCATAAACATTAAACGAAATACTTCCAAGATAGATTTCTTTGCTGCTTAAGTAAAGATTAAACACTGCATAACCGGGAGTTGTCTTTTCTCCTTCGGCTACATCATTTTGTTCCGCATAAAGTGTTGATGAAATCATTACTTCAGACAAATCAAGTATCGGCAGGGAAATTCCCAGCGTACCGTTTAATGGTGAAATGAGCGGAAGATTTTTATCCTCCTTGATATCCTCACCGCGAACATAAGCCATGGTTGTGAATAATTTTAATTTTTCAGCTAATAAATATTGACATGATAAATCAAATCCGTAAAGTCGTGCTTCACCGATGTTTGTTTTTATAAAAGCCTCTCTTCCTTCATAAGAACCGGGTTCTTCAACAACAAGATTATTCATCAAATTCAGAAAAATATTTCCTCTGAACGAAAAGTTATGATCTCTGTTTCTTACACCCAGATCGAAGAAATATCCGTCTTCGGGAGAGAGTTCGGGATTTCCAAGTCTCACGTAACTTCCCTGGTCAATGTACTGATAACGCTCTTCAAGAGTAGGCGAACGGAAAGAGCGTGACGCGGAAAATGTTAAATCAAAATTTTCAATTACATTGTAAAGCAGACTAACATTCGCGCTCCATGAAGTATTTTCAGAACTTGATTCATCCCATATAACAACCTGTCCGTTGGGAGTATCATTTCTGACTCCGTTAGTAATTTGATAAACCGGGTTAAGCCCAATTTCGTTATCAATAAAAATTTTGTCGAATCTGCCGCCGATCGTTATTCTGAAATTATCCTGGACTTTTATTTCATCCTGCACGTAAATTCCAGCGCTGGCATAATCAGCATTCGGCAGAGCCTGTTCACCGATAATTATATTCGTGATTGAAACGACTTCATTAGTCTCGGGATTAAGCGCTTCAACAAGTTGGGATTTTTCCCTTTCGCCGCGATATGCTCTTTGCCAGTAATCAATTCCCGCGATGAGATAATGATTTCCAAAATTAAAATCGCTCTGAGCCTGAATGCCATGCATAATATGATTAGCTGTCGGGGTTATGCTTAATACAGATACTCTTCTGGGAGGCGTATTTCCCGAAGCGGGAACGTTTCTCACAATATGAGGAATATTTTCTACATCACGAAGGATATACTGATAAAAATATCTGAGATTAATTTTCAACAGTGACTGAGAAATATTTTGGAAGCTGTAATTATCTCACATCGGCAGTAACAGGAAATGCTGAGCTGCCGGGAATTCCCACATCATTCGCGCGTGATCTTTGATAATTTATTTTCAATTCCTGATTATCGAATGTCCGGAGCGAAAACAATGCCGAGATGTTATTATCATGAAAGTGACTGTTAGACAGTTCCCCCTGCGGAGTCTCTGTGTTATCGGCGGTTCTGTAAGAAGTGGTAAATTTAAGATGCCAGGAAGATCCGCCGGTTAATAAATTGAGCGATGAAAACATACCTTTGTTAACCGAGTTATAAACCGACTGAACGGAACCATTCAGAAAAAAATTATTCGAGTAATTACTTTCGCGGGAAATAATATTGACAACTCCCAAAGCGCCTGTTCCGTAGAGTGACGAAGACGCGCCTTTGATAATTTCCACCCGCTCAATATCATTCACATCAATCAATGACAGCGAGGCTGCTATTTCTGTAGCTGTCTCAATTCTGTTACCGTCGATCAGGGTAACAACATTGTCTTTGCTGAGTCCGCGAATTGAAATATCGGTTCCCCAGATTCCATCACGTCTTAAACTAACCCCGGATTCATTCTGTAAAAAGTCCGCAAGTGTTATTGCGTTGATCTTCTCCATCTCTTCTTTTTGCATCACTTCAAGAGGCAGCGGATTATCCTTCAGCATTTTGTCGTATCTGCTGCTCGAAACTGAAACTTCACCCAAAGGAATATTTTGCGAAACCAATGAAACATCGAGAGTGATGTCTTCTTTCAGAACTATCTCTGTTTTGTAAATCTGATAGCCAAGATGCGAAAATGACAAAATTATTTTTTCGTTGAGAGGAATATTTGTAAGTGTATAATTTCCATTTTTGTCAGAAGTTGTTCCAAGTCGAAAATCCTGAACAAAAATATTTACATGCTGTAATTTCGTTTTCGTTTGTTCATCTTTTACTGTTCCCCGGATAATTCCGGTTTGAGCTGAAATTAATGTTGTTGCCAGTATTAAATAGAAAAATAGTCGTAACATTTTATACTCCGTTATTTGAATATCATTTAGAATCCTTTCGGTTCATTTATAAGAACTCTTTATTAATTGCATTTCCTAATCGATTTTTAATGTCATCGCTTTTGCTTTCACAGAATCCAGTTGCCCGAGTTTTCCGCTGAGTGCGCCTAATTCATCGTTGGTTAATTTCAGCATCAGAAAAATTATGGAGATATCCTTATCGGGTAAAGGATACCCAACGCGTAATACAATCGAATCGGCAACGTTATGAAGAATCTCAGTTACTGTTTTATAAGCTGAGTCGCGATTAGAGATACTAAGGGTGAGAGCGTGATATTTCTTTTCCATAAAAAACTCCATCAACTTTAGCAGGAAGATGGAGATTTCAGGATTTGAAAATCCTCTGTTTCGATCTGCCATCCCCTGACGTTAGAAATTGTTCCTACATCTCAGGATTACCGAAAAACTTTATCTTTTTTCCCCACGATTACACTTAACGCTATCGTGCGGATTTTTTTTCTGTTCAAAAATAAGATTAAGATAAGTTAGAAGCAATAAACCGGAAAAATAATTCCGATTAAGAGACAAGTACTCCGAAAATCATCCCAGAAAAAGTCCAGCTATTCGTGTAAAATTAACCAGGGCAATTGCAATAAGTATTGTAATAAAAGTTATTAACAAGGCATTTTTAAGACTAAGTTCACGTGAAAGAGCAGCAAACGTAGCAAGACAAGGAAGGTAAAAAGTAACAAAGAGTGCATAAGAAAATATTTGCGTTTCAGATAAAACGGAAAGAACATCCTGTGTGCCGATAGCGGTAAAGAGCAAAATTAAGGCAAGTTCTTTCCGCATGATTCCGAATAATAATGTAACGCCAAGTATGCCAGGCAAACCCAGAATGCCCGAAGTGAAAGGTTGAAGAAAAAGATTGATGGCATTTGTCCAGTTGAAATATTCAACTAGTTCGAGTATGATGCTGCCAAGAATAAGTAACGGCCAGGCAATGATTACGAATTCTTTCAACCTGAACCATGTTTTGCTCATAATTATTTTCAGACTCGGAAGATGGTACTTCGGAATTTCGAGAATCAGTCCCGGACTAATTTCAGGTAAAAGTTTAGATAATACTTTTCCGGAAATTCCGACAATAATGACATTCAATATATAAATAAGGATAGCTGCTTTCATTGAGATGAAAAATCCAACCAGCCCGAAAATAACAGTCATTCTTGCCGAGCACGGAACGAGAGTGGTAAGTGTCGCAGTAATAAATTTATCGCGTGGAGATTTTAGAATTCTCGTTGCAAGAATTCCGGGAACCGTGCATCCGTAACCAAGAATCAACGGAATGACGGAGAGTCCATGTAAACCTATTTTATGCATTACATTATCAATAAGATAAGCTACTCTGGCGAGGTAACCTGAATCTTCAAGAAAAGCCAAAAAGATAAAGAAAGGAAGCAAGAAAGGAATAACAATTCCTATTCCGCCGCCGACACCCATTAAGAAACCATGAATCAATGGATAAACGATATCGTTCTTATCAAATTGGTTTTTTAAGAGTCCAATGAGATTATCAAATCCTTCCAAAAAAAGCGGCTCAAAAGTATTACCGATATAAAATATTACTGAAAACATTGCATAGAGAATTCCCGCCATAAATAAATAACCGAATAACGGATGCATAAGCACATCATCAATTTTATAGCGGATATCTGTTTTTGTTGAATGTCCGACTTCGGCAACATCCTCAAAAATTTCGAACGCCATATTGTGTCTTGTTCCCGAAATGGAATATTCAGTAGGTATGTCAAGTTGTTCATCGAGAATTTTCAGACGTTCATCAATGAGCTGCCATTCCAGTTCTGTAAAAAATTCATGAAGGTGTTCTTTAATCAAAGTATCTTTTTCGAGTAGTTTTATTGAGACGAACCTGTAATTCCATTTTGTGGGGATATTCCTTTTTTTAAGGATATCCGTTGACCATGAAATGAATTCTTCGAGATCCGGTTTCAGTTTATGGATGTGAGGAATTGTCTTATTCTTATATGAATCATAGGCCAACCTGAATAATTCAAAAACACCCTGCCCCTTCTTGCCTATTGTCGTAATTACCGGAACACCGAGTGATTCTTCGAGTTTTTTCAGATCAATACTAATTCCTTTTTTTTCAGCTTCATCAATCATATTTAACGCAACAACCATGGGTTTCTGTAATTCTGCAAGCTGAAGCGTAAGTTCAAGACTCCGCGAGAGAACCGAGGCATCTATAATATTAAGGATGATTGGGTCGTTTTCTTCGTGAAGAAGATAGTGAACAGCTAAAGATTCGGCTTCGTCGGTTGTCTGGAGGGAGTATGTTCCGGGAATATCAACAACTTCTATTGTTTCATTGTTGAGAGAAATGTTACCACTGGTATATTTTACCGTAGCTCCGGGAAAATTAGTAGCCAGTGCTTTGTATCCGACAACCTCGTTAAATATTGTACTTTTCCCGCTGTTTGGTTGTCCGACCAAAAGAAATTTCAATCCGAAACCCTTTCAACAATAATCTTATTAGACAAATCATGCCCGATTGCAATTTCAGAATCATGGTAAGTTACAACCACCGGACCATGTAATGATGATTTCCTGGATACTTTTACAATATTATTCACATTCAATCCAAGGTTCATCAAATTTATTGTTGCACCTTTACCGGCGCTTATTTCTTTGATCCTTACAATCGTTCCTTCTTTGCACTCTGAAAGACTCAGGATAATGTTTTCCGAATTTCTGAACATTGTATTCTTTCTTAAATTTACTAAGCAAATTTAGTCAATAATCTATTTAAATAATCGAATTATATCCGTAAATCTTTACGGAGAAAAGCAAAGGTAATTAACCGTATTATCCTGAAATTTTCTCAGGAATTCTTTATTTGCAGGAAATAACAGCATGCTTTCATCTGTTCTCAACCAGCTCTTTTCCCGATTTTCAGGATGTTTCTTATTATTACAAACCGTTGCTGCTCTTTTTTCGTTTGTACGCCAGTTCGACTATAGATTTCAAAGTTTTCCTGTATGAATACCCGGCCTGATAAGCTGAACGCATGAATCCAGCATCCTGAGTTAAATCGGGATTTGGATTTACTTCAAGCACGTAGATTTTTTTATCTTTTTTAAAACGCATATCGATGCGGGCATAATCGCGGCAGCCGATTGTTTTAAAACACCTGATCGCAAGATCCTGTATCTCCCCTGTTGTTTTTTGAGATAAACGCGCAGGGCATATTGGAATAGTTTTATGATAAGCTTCGTGATGAGGATCCCATTTTGCCTGATAACTAACAATGTTATGAAGATGTTTAGGCATTCTCGAGAAGTCGATTTCACTGATGGGGAGAGCTTTTGGTTTTTCATCACCAAAAACTGAAACATTTAGTTCCCGTCCTTCAATAAATTCTTCAACCACGACTGGTTGTTTATATTCATTGAGTACATGTTTAATTCGTCTTTTTAATTTTGAGTGGTCGGAACAAATAGAATCATTTTCAATTCCAACGCTGGCATCTTCAAATGCAGGTTTCACAATAAGAGGATAATTAAGACCATGCCGATATACATTTTTTTCTCTATCAACAAAAATCGCAGAAGAAGTTAATATTCCCTGCGAGGAAAGTATTTTTTTTGTTAAAAATTTATTCTGGCATGTTCCTAAGGCAAGCGGGGGTGCGCCTGTATAAGGAACGTTCAATAATTCTAAAAGTCCTGCAAATCCTGTTTCAAGTTCAGGGAGGTCATTATAAATTTCAACGAGGTTAAAAACTACGTCTGGTTTATTTTTTTTATAGTCATCGATGAAAATATTCAAATTATCAAGAATATTCAGAATGTAAGCGTCAAACCCGGCTTCACGAAGGTTTCGGGCAATTGCTTCAAATTCGGCAATTGGATCTGAGGTTTCAAGGTCGAAATATGGTTTGAAACCCAGGTCTTTAGGCAACTCAGTCTGGTAGGGTTCTGTCAGCTCAGGGTACGCTTCGTTAAAAACAACGGCAACTTTCATGAATTTTCCCCTTTAGTTGATGAATAAAAACTAAATATAATTTTATTCTGGCAAAAAAGTTATTATTTTATGGTTCAAATTTTTCATGGATTCCAACACTCTATGAGCTTTTATCCTCAACCTGATAAATATCGCTGCGGTCCTTTCGCATTAAAATATGCCCTTGTAATGTTGGGCGTTTTTAAGCATGAAGACCAAATAGCATATATTGCAGGCAGCAATTGGTGGGATGGAACAGACGAGTTCGGATTAGCTAAAGCCGCGAAAAAATTCAATTGTTCTATGAAACCCTTCCAGTCAAGCAACGCCAAAGATGCTTTGAGAATGCTGAATGAAAGATTAAAAAAAAGAATTCCCTGCGTACTCAGCGTGAACAACTGGGAACACTGGATGACAGTGATTAGTTATTCCAAGGGACTATATGTTTTTGTCGACAGTGAGGAAGAAAAAGTAATCGCTATTAAAACCGCTTCTCAGCTGCTGCGTTACTGGCGCTATAAAAATGTTGATGATAATATTATTAGTTATGACGGTTACGCGATTCAGTCACAATTCAGAAAATATACCAAAGCAACTTTTACTGTTCAGAAAGCCCGCGAACTGATGTATAAAAAGAACGAGGAACTGGCCAGAAAATGGGATCAGTACTTCACAGATTTAATAACTATATGTAAACCTCGTACGAAACTAACTACAAACATGATTACCTTTCCTGAATTCCTAAGAAGAAACGAAGCCAATCTTGTTGAAAGAGTTGCCGACTGGCATGGTACGCCAAAATACAACGAGATAAAAAAAATCCTCTATAACATGGAATTTGTTGCTGACATTTACGATTTAATAATTCCTCTTGAGGATGAAAAAAAAGTATTAATTGATATCACTTCAATTCTCATGATGTACGCCTGCGGTAAATACGGAATGGATAAGCTTTACTAAACAATCGGTAACCAATGAATCGTTCATCAAAACTTTTAAAACGAAACAATACGGCACTATTAATTATTGATATTCAGGACAGAATTCTTAATGTCGTTAATAACAAAGAACGGGTAATTGAAAACACCCTTAAACTTGTTAAGGGTTTTAAAGCTATGGAATTACCGGTTTTTTTCACCGAACAGTACCCAAAAGGTCTTGGAACTACCACTAAAGTGATACTGGATGAGCTGACGGATTATACAGCAATTCAGAAAATGAGCTTCAGCTGTTTCGGGGCTGAGAATCTGTTCGATACTTTTCTGAATAACGAAATAGGTCAAATTGTCATCTGTGGAATAGAATCTCATGTTTGTGTTCAGCAAACAGTTCTTGATTTGCTTGAAAATAATTTCCAGGTAATTGTGGCCGCCGACGCGGTTTCTTCTCGGAGAGAATTTGACTTTGAAATTGCCCTACAAAGAATGAGAACAAACGGCGCTGAAATCACCACCTCGGAATCCATCCTATTCGAACTACTTGAAATATGCGGAACAGATTTATTTAAATCCGTAGCAAAAATTATAAAATAGCTGTATTTGGTCATTTTTTTCCCAATTCACCCTAAAGAAATTAATTTATTTACCGATAATAAAATCAGGAAAAACTATATAAAATAAATTTAGGAATGGTATACAACCAAGGAGGGCCCGTGAAATCTCTTAAAGATACAACCATCATAGGGATGGCAATATTTGTATTACTCATAATCTATCCGAAGGCAGATCCTGTTCCGGTAACAAGCGGCGAAACAGATGCGTATCTGGCATTTGCTGAACAAATGCCCTCGCCAAAAGGCGGAATCCAGGAGGTTTATAAAAAAATTGTATACCCAAAAATGGCGAAGGACGCCGGAATTGAGGGAAAAGTCTACGTACTTGCTTTTATTAACGAGAATGGCGGTGTTGACGATGTTAAGATACTAAAAGGTCTTGGCGCCGGATGCGAAGAAGCAGTAATTGATGCAATAAAAGCTTCGGCATTCGAACCTGGTAAACATCAGGGACAACCGGTTAAAGTGAAACTCTCACTCTCGTTCGTTTTCAAACTCAGTTACTAGTATAATTTTTTCGAGGGGAACTCATGAGCCTTACCAGAAGGGGACTGAAGTCCAGATTTGATGATCTCAAATTTGTACGCAAGATACAATTGGGTTTTTTACTGATTGCCGGAATTTCAACTCTTATAGCGATTAACGATTTTCTGCAGATAAGCAGTTTCGAAACAGTAAAAAATTCCCTGTTTGCTGATTACATCTCTCCAAAAGAGAAAATAAATCAACTGTATACTGAATTTCAGAAAATTCAGTTTGTAATGCTGAAATTTTCAATTCCTGAATTCGCCGAGAATTTTGAAGCTGATAATAAAGAATTTCAGGAAAGAAAAGCAAAATTCGACGAGATGCTCGAAGCCTTAAAATCCATTAATCTTGATGAAGGAACAAAAACAAGCCTTGTAACCATTGAAGAAATCTGGCTGAACTATAAAAATATTGTTGCTGACGCAATTGTTAGCGCAAGTGTAACCGGCAATTATGAATTTGCCGCGATAATTTCCACAACATCCGGTCAGGAAGTCGGTACGCAACTCGTAAATGAGTTCGATAAAATAATCTCAACTCTTGATAAAAAGGCTGAGACAACAAACGAAACTGTTTCGGATAATATTATTATGGCGAGGATTTATATCATCGTCGGTATGGTGATTGGTACTTTAGTGTTTCTACTTTGTACTGCCTGGTTAGCGCCTTTGATTACCCGCCCGATAAATCATTTACGAAATGTTGTTGGCAGTTTTTCGCTTGGTGATTACACGACAGATGTTGTTATTAAATCGAAAGATGAAATCGGCGAACTTGCCGGAATGATGCGAAAATTAAAATACGCTCAGATCAAAAAAATTCAGGCCGCGGAAATGATCGCCTCAGGAAACCTGGAAAAACTGGAGCCTGCATCGGATAAGGATAAATTATCGCTCGCTTTCAACAACGAAGTGGATACGATAAACGATTTGTTAAATGAAGCCGAGCATCTTATCAAAGCAAATCAGGAAGGTGATTTATCGATCAGAGGGGATATTAATAAATTTTCAGGCGGATGGAGAAGAATTATTGAAGGCGTGAATTCTATTCTTGATACTATAAGCGCACCCGTTGAAGAAGCCGGAAAAGTGTTGAACCAAATGGCTGACGGTGATTTTACGACCAGAATGAACGGCGATTACAAGGGTGACTACCTCAAGATGAAAAACAACGTGAACAAAGTTGTCGGATCACTTAATCAGGCAATAGGTCGTGTTGCAGAAACTTCTTCGGAACTGGCTACATCAGCTTCACAGATTTCATCAAGCACTGAAGAAATGGCTGTTGGCGCAAGCGAACAAAGCAGTCAGACAAACGATGTTGCAAGCGCGGTAGAAGAAATGACGGCAACAATAATGGAAAGCACTCGAAATGCCGGAACCGCTGCCGGGGTTGCTAAAGAAGCAGGTGAAAATGCTATCATCGGCGGTAAAATTGTTCTTGAAACTATTGATGGAATTAACCGAATTGCTGAAGTGGTTGTTAAATCAGCCGAAACAATTCGTGAACTGGGAAAAAGCAGTGATAAAATTGGTGAGATTATTCAGGTAATAGACGATATCGCTGATCAGACAAATCTTCTTGCGCTCAATGCAGCGATTGAAGCCGCGCGAGCAGGCGAGCAGGGACGCGGTTTTGCAGTTGTTGCCGATGAGGTTCGTAAATTAGCTGAACGTACCACAAAGGCTACAAAAGAAATTGAAACAATGATTAAACGGATTCAGAGTGACACGGCTTACGCTGTTGGTTCTATTGAAGAAGGAACCCGCGAAGTTGAGAAAGGAAAAAATCTCGCACAAAAAGCTCATGACGCTCTTGATAAAATTATCGATAATTCTACACGCGTAACTGATATTATCAATCAGCTTGCTGCATCAAGCGAACAGCAGTCAATCACGTCTGAGTCTATCAGTAAAAATGTTGAGGCAATTAGTAACGTAACCCAGCAATCAGCTTTGGGTACTCAACAGATAAGTCGTTCCGCAGAAGATTTATACAGGTTAACCGAAAATCTTCAGGAGATTATTTCATACTTCCAGCTTGATAACAATTCAGATGATGACAATACTAATTCATCAACTTACAGCGTGCGTTCCAACGGGAAATTAATCCATTCATAAAATTTTATGAGGGCATTGTAAATAATGCTCTCGTTCTTACTAAAACTTCATTGAGAATGACAATAAAAACGAATCTTTAAAACTATACAACCGGATATTGTCCGGTTTGTTTTTCGAACCGTGAAAATGACTGAACACCAGATAAGAAATTAACGATCCCGCAGCGGCGCCAACCATAACGTCCGAAAGATAATGCTTGTTATCTTTAATGCGGGAATATCCTACATACCCGGCCCAGCCATATAATCCCGCAAATGAAACGCCCTGGAAAAGTCGTAATGTTAATTTATTCTCACTAATCCAATCGGTTGATTCATAAATTTCATTCAGCTCAAGAAAAAGATATGTTGATGCGGCAAAGGTTGTCGAAGCATGTCCGCTGAAAAAACTTTTATTATCGGAATTATCCGGTCGTTTGCGGTGAACAACTGCTTTTGTCAATTCTGTTAGCGTGTAAGTGTATAAAATACTTTTCTCGAATAGAAACGCCTCCCGATAAGGCTCAGAAGTTATTTCGCGTTCAGTAAAAACATCAAGTAAAAAATTAATTCCGAGTCTTCCAAGAAAAACAGTATTGGGTAAAATATCTTTGTCCATACTCCCCAAAGATGAATGAGTATTCCGACCGATTGAATTTACCATTCTCATTTCATAAGGCGCCGGTGGCGCAGATATCATTCCACCAATGGAAGATTGCTCAATCGAAGTCCGTGACAAGTAAATAACTCCAATCGGTAAGTCATACCATTCAAGAGTTTCTGTAAATCCATTGAATATGTTATTAAGCGAATTTGTTATTCTGTCTTCCGGTTTGTTTACCTGTGCGACTGTTATATAAGCCGAAAATAATATCCCAAAAAATATTTTCATCGCGTAAAATAATCCTGTTTGAGATTGTTCAGATTGTTCAAAATATACTCT
Source organism: uncultured Melioribacteraceae bacterium (assembly GCA_964516545.1). Classification (GTDB taxonomy): domain Bacteria; phylum Bacteroidota; class Ignavibacteria; order Ignavibacteriales; family Melioribacteraceae; genus JAHISV01. Next base: position 16,701 of record CAZEXO010000015.1, on the reverse strand, counting down.
TTCCGTTGAAGGATATAGTTCTTCAATGATTCAACTTCATCGTTAAAGATTAGACCGCTCTGTCCTAAAGATATATCATTGTCATATGAAGATTCAATGGCAGATGCAGTCGAATCAATTATTTCAAATATAACATCAGTGTCATAAATGTCGTTCACCTGATTCGTCATAATATTTTTGAATTGATTAAAAACACTTTCACTCGTCAAAAGTTTTCTGATGATGCCATTATCACCCACTAATCCGAAATTTCCCTGGACATAAAAACTTTTATCAAAATCCCAGGGAATAATTTCAAACGGCGAATTATAGGTTTTCTTATAAAGACAAAAATTATTTCCAAAGGCGTCAACATTTCCAATGATACTGGTTAGAGAATGATAGGAAAGATAATTTTCAAGATTAAGTTTGCTGCCCACTGATGATTCAACATTTTCCGCGTTTGATTCATCGAGTATATTAATTAATTCAGTCAGAGTATAAAACCGACCGTCATCAGGAATTTGTTTGCTGAAAGTGAATTCCGGGAAACTTGCCGGTGAATAGGTAAACGAAGAAGCGAATCCGAGTTTGTAAAGTTCGTTAACCGGTAGATTTCGTCTGGCGAAAAAATTATTATTTATTACTTCCAGAAAAAGATAGAGTCCTTCATTATTATTGTTGATCCGAACAAAGACATGAAAATTCTTGAAATTTAGCAAACCTGCATTCTCATAAAGTCTTCCCGCAATAATTGTCCGAATCATCGACTTATCTTCAACCTGAGCGCTCAGATTGAATTCATTTATTCCTTCAATACTTTCACCTTCTTTGAGTTCAATACGGTACGACCATTTAGGATAATATCTTGACCCGGCTCCTGACGCGCGAATTTCACCATTGTAGACGGCGCCCTTAAATTTAATTCTACAAGGCACATTAAAATTTAGCGTCCGGTTGTTTTTCAGAGCTACAAGATCCTCATGCTCAATTGTTATGTTCATTAAAGGAACAGATAAATCTTTTTCGGATGGATTATTAATATCATTTCCACAGGAGGTGAAAAAAGTTAGAAAAAAAGTTATGAATAAAAATTTCTTCAGCATCAAAACCGTACCTGGATTTCAATTATTCCACGGGATTCTTTTGTTGTATACTCATTGACATATTGATTTTTTGTAAATCGTAAATCGGCATTGAAACGGAGTCGTACTTTTTTATGAAAATAAAAATTAATACCAAACAGTGTCTGAAGAGTATGTCTCCCGGTAACATCCAAGTCAGGAAGAAAAAAACTGCCCATTAAAAAAGGTTCAATTTTTTTTATTACCTCAGCACCGGTGTCGAATCTTATTCCCGCAGATGATTTTATTCCTGCTGCATTCACACTTTCATCAATTCCATGCCATGAGCGTAACGCCCGCTCTTCAACATCCTGAAGAAAAAACAATTCCAGATTGGTGAAATAGTCATCCGATTCATATGCGATATCAGCGCCAAGTCCGTTACCGAAAATTGATTTTTTATCCGCTGAATTGATTAGTAAATAATTAATGCCGTAACTCATTTCTCCCGAATGATAGGAAAATCTTCCTGCAATTCCTGTTTGGCGTGAATTATTTCTGAATAATGAAAAATAATATGAATAGGGAAAATCAGGATTCTTTTTCGAATAATTATGATAAGCCATTAAACTGAAATTACGCCCGCCATACCCCATCTCTTCAGCGTTGTTTGTTGCAACGCTTCTTTCTATGTAGGGAAGATTTTCACGATTCTCAATTTGATCTAATCCGAATGGCTTTTTGATATTTCCGAACTTGAACTTCAATTCATCCAGGTACTCAAATTTCACGGAAAATTCCCGCAGTACAACTTTGTTATCAGATGAGTTTCCCCTGAAATCAAGTTGAGCTTCAATTTCACTATTGATTTTTATATCAGCCTGGAATTTTCCTTCATAGTACGCTTCCTGATTGTATTCATTTAAAATTTCTCTGTCATAAAAACGATATCCGGTAGCTCCGTAACCTTTAAATGTTATCTCTTGTCCAGCAAGAATATTATAGATGAAAATTATTACTGGTATCAGAATAGATTTGTTCTTTTTCATTTAATCTTTCCGTAAGAATAAAATATCATGCGCTGTCAAAATATCAAAATCCATATAGAGAGTCATTATTAAAAATGTTAGTTTCGTAAGGAAAATAACTTGTACTGGGTTAAGCTTTGTTAAGAAATATGAACACCCGAAATTCAGGAGGTCTAATACACATGAAAAATATTTTCCTGTTAATATTGTTTTTAACCTGCTGTTCAGAAGCGCAAAAACCTGCCGTAAAAAGTAGCCCGCAGTCGGATATAAATACTGATCAGATTATTCTCCACTCCTCACTAAATGAAATAAGCGGACTGGCAACAAAAAACCCGGAACGTTTATTCGCCCATAACGATGAGATGGGAGTAATTTATGAATTGAATCCGAACGACGGGAAAATTATTAAAAAATTCCAACTCGGAATTTTCGGTATCATGGGTGATTTTGAAGGACTCGCCATAGCCGGTGAAAGATTTTTTCTCATCGAAAGTACCGGAATGCTGCATGAATTTAAGGAAGGAAGAAACAATGAAAAAGTTAAAATAAAATCCATCAATCTTAACTTCAGTGCGGATTATGAAATTGAAGGATTGTGTTACGACCAGGTTAATGACGGGTTGCTTGTAGCTGTGAAAAATTACTCAGGTAAAAAATGGAAAGGTTATCGTCCCATATTTTTCTATTCGCTGAAGACCAATAAAATTGAGCCTGAACCGAAATATCTAATTGACCTGAATGAACTTAAGGCGAAGTATAATCTCAAAAATTTTTTTCCTTCCGGAATTGAAATCTCTCCGGTAACGGGAAACATTTTTGTTATTTCATCCAAGGGTGAATCAGCGCTTCTGGAAATTTCACCCAAAGGTTTAATTCTGAATGCCGAAAAGCTGGACAAAAAATTACATGCTCAGCCTGAAGGAATTGCATTCTTAAAAAACGGAACAATGATAATAAGCGATGAAAAAGTAAAAGACGGCGCCACCTTAACGTTTTATCGACCCGGAGTAATGGGAAAAAATAAATGATTGCTAAATCACGTTCCTATATTTTTTTATTATGCTTTCTGATTGCAAATCTTCAGGGACAAATTTTTATCGATTCGGTAACAGTTATCCCGGGTCCGCAATATGAAGCAGGATGGTTTCATCGGTTTTTATTCGGTGATCACTGGCGTGATTTGTGGACGACTCCCATCACAGTACCGGTTCTTAATCTTTCAGCATTTGCCGGCGGATTAACGCCTTTGTACGAAGGCGGCGGAATGCAGACCAGATCGCTCCGATTTCAGGGTAATGACGGACGCATCTGGAAATTCAGATCAATGGATAAAGATCCTGCCAGAGTATTACCTGAAGACCTGAAAGTAAATCTGGTGGAGAATATTATTCAGGATCAGGTTAGCTGGGCGAATCCTTACGCGCCGCTACTTGTAACTCCAATGCTAAATGCCGCGAACATTCTTCAGGCTGAACCAATAATGATATGTTTACCTGACGATGAAAAACTTGGAATTTTTCGGGAGAAATTTGCGGGTATGCTCGGAATGATTGAAGTTCATCCTGACGAAGGAGAACCTTCTTTTCATAGCGCGGAAAAAATTATTAATACATATAAATTGTTTGATCGTCTTGAAGAAAAACGAAGTGAAAAAGTAAACTCAATTGAGTTTCTGAAAGCAAGACTGATGGATGTTTTTTTCGGCGATTGGGATCGTCACACCGATCAATGGCGATGGGCAAAATTACCCAACGGTGAAACCGATTTATGGTATCCTATTCCACGCGATCGCGATCAGGCTTTTGCAAAATTCGACGGCTTGCTGGTTAGAATCGCTGAATATCTTGTTCCTCAGTTTGTACATTTTGACGAAGATTATCCCCAGATAGAAGATATAACCTGGAGCGGAAGATTTCTCGACAGAAGATTCCTTACCGAAATCAGTAATCATCAATGGGATTCTGTTGCTGTATTCCTGAAATCATGTCTTACGGATGAATTGATTTTCACTTCAGTAAAACAATTACCCAATGAACAATTTGAAATAGCCGGCGATGAACTTATACATAAACTTAAAAAGCGCAGGGATAATTTCCTGAGCATGGCTGACGATTACTATTATCGCATAAACAAGTATGTTGATGTATATTGCAGCGAGGAAAATGATTACGCTGAAATACTCAGAAAAGATAACAATTCTACTGAAGTCAATATTTATAAAAAATCAAAACATGGGAATAAACAGGAACTGCTTTTTCACAAAACATTTAACAACAACATCACTCAGGAAATACGTGTTTATCTGAATAACGGCGATGATAAAGCCAGTGTCGAAGGTTTGGTTGACAATAGTCCGAACATCAGAGTAATTGGCGGAAAAGGAATGGATGAACTTTCGGATGAATCTTTGGTAAGAGGTTATTTGTTTAGTTTTTTCCCTTTACCAAAACCTGAAAGAAAAACATATTTTTATGACTGCGATGTTGAGACGATTTTTAAACCTTCGAAATCGACAATAATTAATACCGACTTTTACGCTGAACCTTCAACACCCGAGGAAAAGTACGAACCGAAATTAAGAGACAGAGGTCATGACTGGGTTGCATTACCCTATCTTAATGTAAGTTCCGACGATGGAATTGTTCTTGGCGCTGAGATGGCTTTGTATTCATTCGATTTCAGAAAAACTCCCTACGATTACAAGATGAGCACATTGGGAACATACGCAACAAAGTCCAATAGTTATAGTCTGGAATTCAACGGCATCTTCAACTCATTTTCTGATGACATCACACTCCTGTTACATGTTATAAAAAAGGAAGAAAAATTTGACAAATATTACGGCTATGGTAATGAAACCGATTACACATCGGAACGCGAGCAGAATAACTATTATCGATTAAGACAGGAATTGCTGAATATCTTTCCACGTTTATGTATTCTTCTTCCCGGTGAGACGAAACTTGAGCTGGGCTTGTCTTACACATATACTTCTTCCGACTTAGAAAATATTTCCCTGATAAATAATTTTCCCAGGCAGGATTACGGAATGGGAGAAATGAGTTATCTGGGGCTTCATTCTTCAGTTGAAATTGACACGCGAGATAACGAAGTTTTTTCACTGAGCGGTAATTATTTCAAAACAAGCTTCTCATATTACCCGAATATTTTTGATATTAAAACTCACTTCGGTCAACTGCGCTATGATTTCAGAAGTTATCATACTTTTAATTTATTCTCAGAAACAACTATGATTTTACGTTCGGGCGGAGGAACTGCCATAGGTGATTTTCCTATATTCGGCGCTATGTTTCTCGGCGGTGAACAAAATTTAAGAGGATATAACCGTGACAGATTTTCAGGTAAATCCATGCTGTTCAATGAAATTGAATTCAGACCTTTTCTGACTGAGATGAAAATAATTCTCAAAGCTAAGATAGGTTTACAATTATTCGGAGGAGCCGGACGCGTTTTCGAAAAGAATGACCGGTCATCAAAATGGCATCCAGGTTATGGTTTTGGTTTGTGGGGATCGCTTATGGATAGAAAAGTTAACGGCAGTGTTTCGCTAGCATTTTCGCCTGAGACAATTACTGTCTACGCGAATGCGAGTTTCGGATTATAGTCTATTTTTCAAATCCCCTTTTCTTTCAAATATTTATGAACCTCAATTTGCGATCTGATTGCTTTATCAGATTTTTCGATAGAATATTTTATTTTTCCGTCAGTAATAATTCTACGGGCTTTAACATTATCTTTTAGCTGAATCTCAATTATATCTTTGACAATTCTTTTTATCCCGGAATCATAAATTGGAAATACGACCTCGATTCTCCTGTTCAGATTCCTTTTCATCCAATCGGCAGAACCGGTGTAAATAATTTCTTCTCCGTTATTATGAAATATAAAAACACGCGAGTGTTCAAGATATCTGTCAATTATACTCGTAACGATTATATTTTCGCTAAGTCCTTTAACTCCGGGATTCAGACAGCATATTCCTCTTACGATAATATTAATTTTAACGCCCGCGCAGTTTGCTTCATACAATTTATTAATCATCTTTCTGTCTTCAAGACTGTTCATCTTCAGAATAATACGGGCTTCTTTTCCTTCCCTGGCATTCTTAATTTCTTTATTAATATGTTTTATAAAAATCTTTTTCATGTTGAATTGCGCAACCAGGAGATGCTTAAAAATAAATTCATTTCTCGCACCGGTTAAAAAACTAAAAACCCGCTCAACTTCATCAGTAATATTTTTTTCTGAAGTGAATAAACCTATGTCTGTATATATCCGGGCTGTTTTTTCATTAAAGTTGCCTGTACTGAGATAACAATAAGTAAAAGTTTTTCCCTTAATTTCTCTTTTTACCAAAGCCAGTTTCGCGTGAACTTTTAACCCCGGGAAACTATAAAAAACTTTTACTCCCGCCTGCTCCATTTCCTCCGCCCATTTAATGTTCGACTCTTCGTCAAACCTCGCCTTCACCTCAACAAATGCTGTTACATCCTTACCGTTTTGAGCTGCCGCAATCAAGGCTTTTACTATTTCCGAATTTTCAGCAACCCTGTATTGAGTTATTTTAATTTCTTTTACAGAAGGATCAACCGCGGCCTGTTTGAAAAACATAACAACATGATCGTATGAATAATATGGGAAATAGAAAAACTGATCTTTGTTATCAATTTCTTCGAAGATTGATTTTATTTTTTCTGAATAAGACTTTGTTAAGATCTCCATCGTCTCGAATTCCAGTTCCTTTTTACCGGGATTCGGGAAAGAGAAAAAATCATTATAGTTATGATATCTTCCTCCCGCGATCATGTCTTGCTTCGTGAGCTTCAAAGATTCGCGCATGAATTTTAACATGTCCAACGGCATTTTTTCGTCATATAAAAAACGCGAAGGCGCCCCGGTTGATCTTTTACTCAATCCTTTCTTTATCTTGAGCAAAAGGTTTCCTGTAAATTCATCGTCGATGTAAAGTTCGGCATCGCGGGTTAATTTCACCGAGTAAACATCTTTTATTTCATAAGCCGGAAAAATCTCCGCCAAACAATATTTAACAACATCATCAAGAAAAACATAGCGGTGTTTCTTTTCATCCTCTGGTAATGCGATGAACCGGGGAAGAAAATCAGTAGGAATTTCAACAAGCGCATACTGATGACGAATTCTTTTAGCGGTTTCATTTTTCGAACGAGAATTTTTCGTTACGAGTCTCACGGCAAAATAGATATGTCTGTTTTTCAGGAATGGCATAATTCTGTTTTTTACAATTATCAGAGGCTGAATGAGCGGTTTTATTTTTTCGTTGAAGTATTCTTTCAGGAATTCTTTATCGGTTTGGTGAAGCTTGTTATCTGTAATCAAAAAAATATTATTTTGTTCAAGTTCGGGAATAATGTTTTCACGGAAAATTCTGCCGAATTCATTCTGATGTGTTATCACCGTTCTTTGAATTTCTTTTAATAATTCAGCAGGATTAAATTTAAGTTCATTCTGTGATTTCTGTTTCAGGTTAAGCAATGATCTCAACGAGGCGACGCGTACTCTGAAAAACTCATCGAGGTTCGAGGAAAAAATTGCCAGGAATTTTATTCTCTCGTAAAGAGGAACATCTTTATTATCGGCTTCCTGAAGGACACGATAGTTAAACGAAAGCCAGCTCAATTCACGATTGATAAATTTTTTTGGACTCATAAACACGATTAATCTTTGAAATATTTTCCCGGGTATTCGAAAAATCGGATTCTTCCCGAGGCGTCGTTTACATCAGACCAGTTATCAACATTAAAAGTTATTTTCACAACGGCGCAAGTAGGTAAATTATCTATGTATTTATCACCAAGATAATTGACAAGCGCGGTCAATGTGGGATTGTGACCAAATATCATACTGGAATTGTAGTGATTCGGAATATTATTAATTATCTTCATCATGTTACCGATGCCGGCATCATAAACATCCTGATCGGTTAAGAAATTATTTTTGTCAATTGATAATGATTCGGCGAAATACTTTGCTGTTGTTAAGGCGCGTACAGCCGGACTTGTGATGATTAGTTCGGGCTTTTCATTTTTTTGGGCAATTAGTTTTGCCATGAAAGGCGCATCACGTTCTCCTCTTTTGTTTAACGGACGTTCGAAATCAGAAACACCCTGATCTTTCCAGCTTGATTTTGCATGACGAACAATAAACAGTGTTTTCATTTTTCTACTCAATCAAAGGCGTAAGATTTGTACCTTCGGGATACAGGACAAATGCAATAGTAAATGCCAGCACCGAAATTATCAAACCATACATGAAAATATTATAACAAATCCTCAGGTACTGGTATTTTTTCCCAAGCACAACTCCAAGAAAATAAAAATCTTTTATCATGGAATCGTAAAGATAGTCTTTATCATTAATCATTTCCTTCATGCCCCAGGTGAAATCATTGAGGTTCATGTTACAAAAATTACCGAAGAACAAAAGGTTAACTTTTTTCTTTACAATATCATCTTTTGAGAATGTACCGCTGTTAATTAATGGTCGCGTTACAAGTATGGCAAAAATAAGTGTAACCAAACTAATTGCCGTAATTATTGCCGTGGGGATAATGAGATGAGGATTCGAATCAAGCTTGCGAATCATGATGGAAACAATAACAGTAATTATGAGTGTGTTAACCGTTATCATAATATTAGCTTTGTTATCAGCCATCGAACTCAGGGTGATATGAGTGCGCATAGTATTTCTGAACATGGTTTCAATACCGCGTGTCGCGCGTTTATCCATGCTTTTTTTCTGTTCAAGTTTTTCTTTTTCGATGTTGATTTTCTGATCTTTCAGTTTATTGATTTCCACCTGATTGTAATGCTTGCGTAATTTTTTCTGAAGTTTCATAAGATTAATATTTTTTTGTTCTTCATATTTTTCACGGGCATACGTGGTAAAAAATTTATGTTGGAAAAAGAACGAGATGTTTTTATTCAGCCATTCAATTTCATCAAGATGACCGTGGTTTTTTAACTCAAGTTCCACCCGGAAAAATTCATTTCTGTCAAAGAAAGACTTTTTCCCGAGGTGATGTAAGTCAGCATCGCAAATTACTTCTTCAAGAAGATTTTTAGGTTTGTGAGGAATTTGTGTCGCCATAATACATTTTACAACGCTGTCGATTTTTTCTGAAGGGTAATCATGTTTCTTAAGAAAATATTTAGCGTTCTCACAGCTTAATTCCTCGTGACCTTCGCCTCTTTCAATATATCCTGTATCATGAAACCAGGCTGCTATTGTAACAATCTCAAGTTCATCTTCAGATAAATTAGAGGCTCTGCCGATTTTTTGGGCGGCGTCAACGACTTCCTGGGTATGCGTGAAATCGTGATATACATTTTCTTTAGGAGATTCTTCACTGAATAAAGTCTGAACGTATAAATTAATATCCCCGAATAACTTTTGCTTATCCATTAGGCGTCCTTAATGATTATCTATAGTTAACAAAGTAAAAACAAACTATAAATTACCTCTGTCTTTTAACGGAGCGGATATCAAAATAACAAATATTTATTTTAGATGTTATCGTGAATTCTTTTATTGTTCACAAGATTATCTATATTTCGGAAGAGAAAAAAAACGCAATGCATAATAGTGATAAAGAAATCAAAAAATAAAATTATTCAGTCGGGAGTGATCCCTTTCACAATTAAGAATAACAAACTAAGATTGTTGATAATAACAAACAGCCGCCGCGATAAATGGTTGTTCCCTAAAGGAATTGTTGAGAAAAATATGACAAATGAAGAATCAGCAGCTATGGAAGCTTATGAGGAGGCTGGAGTTATCGGCGAAGTACTATTAATGAAAATAGGCAGTTATAATACCAACAAGAATGGCGGAGTATGTAAAATTGATATGTTCCCTCTTCTAATCGACAAAATCATGAACGTATGGCCTGAGAAAAAAATAAGAAAAAGAAAACTGATTAATCCAGATGAGATCGGCGATTATATTAAAGATAAAAAACTTCTGAAAATTGTTGAGAAGTTCAACAGTCTGGAATATTATAAACTTTTGTAAAACGAAATAAATGCTTTTTTCTTTTCATCTTTCCCCAATACTTCGGGCAACGTTTTTTATTTCGGAATATGGACTAAGTGTAAAGTAGCGAAAAATAAAAGGTGATTAAAAACAGAAGGGGAAAAATATTATTCTCTCCCCAACCGTTTTAGCCATGTTGGCCCCGTGAATAAGATTTTAGGTTGATACAAATTAAAAAGAGACTGAACAAAAGTTTTTTAGCACAGCCTTTGCGTTTGAGCGGCAATAAAATCATGCCTCCTAAGTTTTCGGCTACCCGAAAGTATGATACGAACACAAAGGTTATTAAAGAACTCTTAGTTCAGTCTCTTTCCTTAAAATAACTTATTTATAATGAAACGTTTAATCCTGCATAAATTGCTCTGCCGGGAACACTCGGAATTCCATCATTAGTTTGACCGCCTAAGTCATAACCGAAATGCGGCCTGTCAAGAAGGTTGTCAACATTAAATATTAATGTTAATTCTGGGTTGAAATCCATGCTGAATAACTTGTTCAAGTTAAACTTACTGTTCAGGTGAAGAAGATTATAAGCTCCCTGATAAGGATTCAGGTATCCCGAAAATTTATCATCAAGAGTTCCCTGATAAATATTGAATAAACTCACTGTTATTCCATTTTCAGCCGATGAATAACTGATGCCTGCTTTAGCACCGAAGTTAGCAACCGGAGCCATATCTTTCTCCTCTGAATCCACATCTTCATTTTCCTGATAAAGAACCGAGCCGGTTAAATATATCTCATGATTGAAATAAAATTTTGCTTCGAATTCACCGCCGTAAAAGTTAACATTCGCTGCATTGTTATACACACCCGAGAAGAGGATATCATAGGTAATTTGAATAATATCCTTCATCTTACTATAGAACAGATTTAATCCAAACTGTGCCTGGTGACCCTGATAACCGATACTCAAATCAACGGTTGATACTTTTTCGGGTTTAAGATTCGGATTACCTTTGAGTGAAGTACCGAAATTCATGTTTACTTCATTAATACTCGGAGCACGGAAAGCTGTGCTGTAAAGTGTTTTCACACTGAATCGATCCATCGGATACCAGATTAATCCTGCTCTGGGAACAACTGTCAGATCAATATTATCAACTTTAATTGCCTGTAAACCGCCTATGAGTTTAAGATTCTCAACGAGACGATAATCGATCTGAGCATAAAGAGCAAAACTATTAATGCTTCCTTCTGAAACAGTGCTTCCGGCTGGTTGTTCTGGTGTGAATGTCATATCGGCTATTTCATCACCCTCATTTCTGTTAAATAAACCGCCAACAATTAATTTTGATACATCTGAAAGTGTAAATGAGTTTGTCCATTCGGCAACAAGATTATATGATGATCTTCTCGACAATGCTTTGCCTTCAAGTTCGGAGTTTGTGTAGGTAACGTTAAAGTCCATACTCCAGTCATCATTTACGTTTGTGGTATAACCGAGGTTGGAAAAAAATTTGTTCAATTCTACATCATTAGCGCCTGCTGACTGGATGTAAAATGACTTCCATTGATCATAGGATGTCATCAAACTCCATCCTTTATAATTTACTCCAAGATAAGAGCCAAAGCCCTGATTTGGAATACTCAGATTTTGTGAAGTTAATTGTTGTGCATAATAAGGTGAATCAGGAATTTGCACCCAGCCAAAAGCTGAATATGGAACATCCCATTTAGCTTTTTCGTAATAACTACCAGCAGCAACAATTTTAAAATCACCTAAGTTAAGTTTTACATCGGCCATAGTTTTATAACCGCCGCCATCCTGAACGAGACCAGTAACATTAAACTTTGTTTCTTCTGCACTTTCTGTAATAACGTTGACCACAGCCGAAAATGCGTCTGATCCATAAAGCACGGATCCGGGACCTTTGATTACTTCAACTTTTTCAATGATGTTCACGGGAAATGATTCGATAAACTCACTGCTAACACCGCCTTCCTGAGTTTCTCTGATCGGACGACCATTTATCAGGAAAAGCACGTGACTTGAATTTTGTTTAATCTGATCTCCGCGTGGGGCAATGGTTGTTCTGTTAGTATAGTTAGCTCCTGATGCAATCAAACCGGGAACTCTTTCAAGAATATCTCTTAAGGTTGTTCCACCGAACCTATCAAGGTCTTCCTTGCTTAAGACAGAAAGAACACCGGGTGCATCGGATTGCTTTTCATCAGATTTGGATGCTGTTGATACTTCAACATTCAGCAAATCCTCTAATGAAAGAGAAAATAAATCGTCAGTAGCTTGTTCATCCTGGGCAAACAACACCAGTGAAGAAGCCAAGATTAAAAATACGTAAATGTACCTACTCATAGATGATCTCCATTATTAAGTGTTTATATTAATTTTTAGTGCCCGATAGATATTTAAGCCGAGCACCTGAAACTGATCTTTCGTTTGAATCCTTTTTAAATTTTGCAATTATCGTCATGAGATTATTAGTTAATTGCGTTAATCCTTCCGAAGCTTTAGCAATCTGATCCGAACCGGAAGTAACCTCATTTGAGATTTCGGTTATTTCGTGAATATGTTGTTTTATTTCTTCAGCAGAAGCTGATTGTTCTTCACTTGCCGATGCCACAAAACTTATTACGTTTGAGACTTCATTCGAGCTGGCAAGGATATTCTGGAATGCCGTTCCAACATTCTCAACAAGCTGCATTCCGTTTTTAACGAATTTATTGGCTTCTTCAATTGAAGTGCGGGCGTTAACCGCCTCTGACTGTATTGCCTTTATTGAATCTGCAATTTCTTTTGTAGCTTTTGTTGTTCGTTCGGCAAGTTTCCTCACTTCATCGGCAACCACAGCGAAACCGCGTCCCTGCTCACCTGCACGGGCTGCTTCAATGGCAGCGTTGAGAGCAAGCAAATTAGTCTGATCGGCAATGTCATCAATCAGTTCGGCAATCTGACCGACGTCTTTAATTTTCTCCGTGAGCAATTCAATTTTTTCGGTTGATGCCCCGGTGCTCTTAACAATTCTTTCCATCTCGGCTTTTGTTTCCAGAATCTTCTGAGAACCACCGTTTGCTTTTTCACTTGCGTCATGTGAAATGTCGGCAGCTTTACTTACCTGAGTGGAATTATCGAAAATAACCTGTGAAATTTCCTGAATTGAATTGTTGACTTCAGCGGTTTTCTGAGTCTGAACTGCTGAACCGCTCGCCATATCGTTTATATTAGCTGAAATCTGATTTGCAGCTGATGCCGTCGAAGAAACAACTTCATCAACAACAAGTATCATTTCGCGTATATTTTTAACGGCAGTGTTGAATCCTTCAAACAATTTACCGATTGCGTCGTTGCTCTTAACATCAACACTCACGGTCAAATCACCCTGAGCAAAATTATGCATTTGTACGAGAAGAGTTTCAGTACTTTCCTCAAGGTATTTCTTTTGTTTGTCTGATTCCTCCATTAATGTTTGCATTTCTTTCTGCTGGGATTCAAGTTCTTTTCCTCTCTGATCCATTTGATTCATGAGGTTCTTCAGGTTCGCAGCCATTTCAGTGAATGCTTTCGATAGTCTTCCCGTTTCATCCTGAAGTTTATTATTAAGTTCAATGTCATAATTTCCTTTCGCTACTTCATCGGCGGCATTTTTAAGCTGGATGATTGGCTTGGAGATAGATTGCGCAATAAAATAAGCTATAATAACAATGAACAGGAGGAGAAACAGTCCGATGAGGAAATAACTGTTTTGCATGCTGTCGGTTGCTGAATTTAGAAATGATTTTGAGAAATCAATCTCAACATAACCGAGAATATCTTTGCTCACGGCATCTTTGATGGGCGCAAACACCGAGAGTGTATTTTCATCTTCCTCAAAAACAAGATCCTTGGATTTTGAGAAGGATGTATTTTTCTCGCTGTTTCTGTTCATCCCTACAATAAACTGCATATCCGTATCAAATACTTTAACGTTGGATATCGTTGCGAATTTACTGTCGTTCGTATTACTCAGCAATTTTACCGTTTCGCGGAGTGACGCTCCGTCATCAAGAATCATTGCCTGTAAACCGATTGAAAGATTGTCGGCTAGAATTTTTGAAATAAATTCCGAGTTCTTTTTTGTTATTTCATTTCCCATATTACTGGACTGATACGGGGAAAAGAAAACGAGTGTTAGAATTAACACAACTCCCGGAATCAGAATTGTGGTAATTAATTTCGCTCTTATAGATTTAAAATTCATTTTAAGTCTCCAGAAATATTAACTGTTCGCCAGATATTTCACTTAGTTTAATTTTTCAGCAATCTTGAAAAGAGCCGGGTTCCATGAAAGACCTTCGGCGTTAGATGCTTCTTCATTTATTATTAACTTAGGTTTACCGCCACTTACCGTAATACAAAGTGTGATTCCTTTTTTCTGGATGTTCTCATCACGTGTGATGCTAAGAGCTTTATTCGCACGGCAATATTTTTTTACGTTTTCAACTTGTGATGGGTCGTCTACAATAACTACTTTGGCTCCCGGCATTATTGACGAGCCATTTGTTGTTGCTGTTACTTCGCTTGATCCGACTTTCTGTCCTACAGCATCTTCCATAGCTTTTTGAACGTCAGAATCTGAAATTACATGAATTACAAGATTTGCCTGACTGCTTATATTTTTTTCAAAAGGGATAACCTTGGTAATTAATGGTGCTGTAATTTTCGCGGGCGCTAATTGTCCGAAGATATTCAGTACAATTAAATTGATGATTAGGAACATGGCTTTGGTTTTCATTGAGTTACTCCTTAGTATTTTATCAGAATTTGTTTTGATTCTCTATGTATTATGTAATGCTCGTTTCTATTTAAGATCACGAGAGTTTATTCACTATTCATGGATGGTCTTTGAGATTATATTCACAGGTTCATTCCAATATTATTCTTTTTGATTCGCCCAAACTAAACACCATATTTCTCTCGCTTTTAGTAACAAAACTATCGACGTAAAAGTGTTATAGATTTATAGCTGATATCAGCTCTTAGTTTGATCAAGTTGCAAACGGTAAAAAAAAGTTGTGAACGGTTAGTAAGCGAGTACTACTTGGTGATATGTTGGGAGTATGCGAATAAACATAAAATAAGAAAACTTCTCAGGTTGATATCTGAACAGAGCTGTTTGAATTATTTATGACAAGTGTTCATTATCAACTAATCAGTTTGGCAAATGAAAATATTTAATTATTGGCTGATATAAAATACTATATGCTTTTATAGGCAAGTAACTTTTTCTTAATTCTACTGAACGAAAATAAAATGTCCGCTTGTTTAAGAGCGGACATTTTGCAAATGAAATTATTATGTAAAAATCCGGATTAAATTATTCTTCTTCGGGTTTTGTTGACTGAATTTTCAGATAATTTTTTCTGCACACCATTACCAGTTCTCTGATGTGATTTGTAATGTTTTCGATATCGGATAAAATATTTAGAAACAACATTGAGTTTCTTCCTGAAGTGTAATTCTCTTTTATTCTGACCAGCTCATTTTCATCAGCTTCATGCATAAGTTTCTGAATTTTTTCATACTTCTGATTGAAAAGAGTAATATCAGAGAATTTTCTGTTTTGGAAAATTTCAACAGATTCCTGTATGTAGTCATTTATTTCAGTATTTAGTAGTTGCAGATCTTTGATTTCATTCTCATCGGGCTTACCATGGTTGTTATCAATATGATCATAACTTAGTTGATTTATTTCTTTCAGATAGGAATGTATCTCCTGTATTGAAGCGATAATTTTTCCGTATCTTCTGCCTTGTTTAACTTCATCATCTTTTAATTGTTTGACGGATTGGACTGTATGTGAAACGATTAGGTTCGCATGTTTTTTAATTCGCTTAACGATTTTTCTTTGTTCACCAAGTTGTGATCTGTCTTCCGTGAAAAGAGCGTTGAGTGATTTTGTAAGTGTCTCTGCAACCGATTTCAGATAAATGTTTATATCATTAAAAAGAGCCGCCATTATTTCGCTGCCGTTGGTAGCTAACGCTAAACGAGATACATCAAATTCTTCTTCTTCTTTTTCTCTTTTCCTGTGAAGAATATGTGTTCGGAAAATTATATAAGCAGCGATGGTTAATAGTATTAATATTGCTGCAAGTTCACCATAAAATATGATTGTTGCAAAAATACCTGAAACAGTAAAAGCCATAAAAGCAGTGAAAAACCATCCTGCAATAACGGTAATTACGCCATTAATTCTGTAAACTGCGCTTTCGCGTCCCCAGGCTCTGTCAGCCAGTGAAGTTCCCATAGCCACCATGAAAGTTACATAAGTGGTTGAAAGAGGTAACTTAAACGAAGTGGCGGATGAAATTAAAATACTGGCTATCATTAGATTACTACTGGCTCGCAGAAGGTCAAACGAAGGACTATCTTTTTTTGACATTTGAATTATCTGCGATTGGGATAAATCAAAACGTGAACTGAGTTTTTTACGTAAGGGAACGGGTGTGATTTTTCTTATGGTATCAATTAATGAGAGACTCATTCTTACAACCACTCTTGAAATAAGCGATGATTCAAATCTTTCGGTTCCTTC
>CAZEXO010000014.1:24265-33529 GCA_964516545.1 uncultured Melioribacteraceae bacterium | reverse complement strand
TGATGGTTGGATTGAAGAATAAATGAATCGTTTGCTCTTTTCAGCTTGAAATTTTTAGCTAATTACCGTTAGCCATGAGCCGTCAGGAAATTGATTATTCAATGACTGGCGGTTCTTCTAATGTAATTTGCGCGTTATTTTTTTATCTCGATCTTTGCAATAATTAATTTTTGATCATGCTTTATTAACATGGGGGGAACCATGAAAGATATTTGCATTCCAATTCCGAAATTCCAGGAAAATCAGATTGCTGAAGTAGAAGTAACCGTCAACGGGAAAAAAAGAAAATTCAACTTTCGTATAGAATCATTTGCCTGGGATCCTGATAACAACGCTGATGATAGCGAACATGTTGACATCAGCGTGATTGAAAAAAAAATCCAAAAGTTAAAAGAGAGTATCGAGAGTTACGATAAACATTGGCAACTCGTTCAAATTTATACTCCATCTTCAGGTTCAAAATTTATTCAGGTGTTATTCAGGCAAATTGCAGATTAAGAAGATTTAGTCTAAAGCAAAAATCATCTCAACTTTAGAAAGGTCATCAAGAAATGTTATCATAATTGGTCAGCTCAACCGATAGTAAATATGATGACTCTCCGAATTTCTTTTTGACCTTCCTCCCTAAATACAAAAATTTTATGGTATGGTCTTTTATACTGAAGTTAGGAAATCATGTTATTCATCAATTGCATGGATGAGAAATTCAGAAGGTTGAAAAAAAGGCTCATTCAATTTTATCTGATTTTGTTACCTGCAAAATCGATATAAATAAAATTAACACGCCAAACCATTGAACTGGACTTAGTAAATTACCTCTGAGAAAATATTCGAGTACAACAGCCGTGAGAGGGAATGCCAATTCGCAAATTGTTGATACCGAAGCGGTAAGTTTTTTTAATCCATAATAGTAGAGAAAAATTGCAGCGCCTCCGGTTGTGAAAGCAATTATTAAAAAAACAAAAAATTGTTCGCTGGTTATTGAAGTTATAGCAGGTAAATCACCCCTAACCAGAACAATAACTAAAAGAATTATACTGGCAAATAAAAACCTAAGGTAAGTTCCTATTTCGAAACTTACGTTTTTTAAAGCCCGCTTGCTCAATACGGTACTTGCCCCGAAGCTTGAAGCTGCAAGCAAGGCAAATAACCCTGCCATGGCGGTTTTATCTCCGGTGTGGATATTCGGGAGATTAATTCCGAAAGTCATCAGATAAGCCCCTAAAATGGCAAATGCTGACCATAAGAAAAATATTTTTTTCGGTCTTTCTCTAAGGAAAATTGAGGCGAGCGATAAGGCAAAAACCGGTTGCAGCTTCTGGATTAAAATTACTATTGACAGATTTGTAAAGTTAACATAGAAAAGCGCTTTTGTTATAGCCATAGTGCCAATAGCGCCTCCGAAAAGAGCGACTAGAAAAAAATAATACCAGTCAGTTCTATTCAATCCGGATAGTTGTTTCCTTTTTCCAATAAGAAATGGCGAAAGAAAAATCAGAACAATACCGCTTTCGACAAAAACAACTAGCGGGACAGGCAAAGAATATAGATATGGTCGGAGTAAAACGCCGTCAATACCCCACAAGGCTGCTGCAATAACAATAAAAAGTGGCGCTAAACGAGACATATGCTTTTATTTGGTTGGCTATTTTATTAAGAAAATTTTGAATGAGCGAAAATAGGAAAAATCTAATTATACTCCTAAATCAAGGTCGGGAGAATTTTCGGGAGACTACATAAAATATCCATTATGATTAAATGTTTATCTATTATGTTGATAAAAATTCTCTAAAGTTTTAGATTCCTGATAATTATCCGTAAACATTTCCTAACTTAGTTAATTAGAGAAAAGTATTTGAAGAGGTTTTGTTGAAGAGTACAAAAATACTTCTGGTTGAGGACGATCCTTTTTCAGCGAATGCGATTAAATTACAGTTAGAGAGTATTGGTTTTAAAAATCTTGTAATAATGCATACGGGTGAGAATGCCATAGAAGAATTTAAACACTCCGAAATCGGACTAATCCTGATGGATATACATCTTGGCGGGGAAATAGACGGAATACAAGCTGCTGAAAAAATTCGTTCCAAATCAACTGTTCCAATAATATTCATTACATCATCGAAAGAAGAAACTACATGGAATCGCGCAAAATTTACTGAGCCGTTTGCATATCTCATAAAACCATTTGAAAAAAGAGAACTACAGGGCAGCATTGAGATGGCTCTTTTCAAGTACGATATGGAAAGAAAACTTGAGATCAGTGAATTACTTTATCGTACCGTTGTTGAAGATCAAACAGAACTTATCTGGCGGTTTAATGAGAAGGATGAAATTACATTTTCAAATGAATCATTTAAGAGATTTTTCTCTCTGGAGAATGGATTCACAAATAATTCAACTCTGCCTGGAATTCTTTCTAAAAAGAAAGTTGACAACTTAAAATCAGCAATAAGTAGTTTAACTGAAACTGATTCGGTATATGAATTAAAGCAACCGATCGAGTCATCATCAGGAAAACGTTTGCTGAATTTGAGAATCAGAAGATTGCCGAATGACCAAAGTGAAGTAATTGAATATCAGGTTGTGGCAAAGGATATTACTAAAGAGGATGAGATACTGAATGAATTAAAACTCCGGGCCGATTTTTACAAAAAGATGTTTGAAGAAGGATTGACAGCAATTTTCATCACTTCTCCTAAAGGTTATTTGATAGATTGCAATAATAAATTTTTGGAATTATACGGATTCCCTTCAAGAGAAATTGCCATGCAGTATGATCTTTACAATTTATATCCTGAACGACGTGACAGAAATGATTTATTGACAGTTATCGAAAAAGATGGTCACGTTAACAACCTTGAAGCGCCAATGCAAACTTATGACGGTAGAAATATATATATTCTCTCAAATATGGTCGGCGTCTTTGATGAAGCCGGTGAGCTAATTCAAATGAGAGGTTATGAGATTGATATAACTGATCTTAAAATAGCTGAGAGAGCATTAATTGAAAGTGAAGAACAATCGCGGGCGTTATTCAAAGGAAATACTGATCCCATTTTTATTGCTGATTTGAACGATAATTGTGTTGCTCTGAATCCAGCTTTTTCCAAATTGTTTGGCTTTACTTCCGAAGAACTATATGGACAAAAATTTCCGGGACATTATGGAATTGATGAAGGGAAATTTACTGAATGGGTTGAGCTCTGCCGTAAGGGAATTGGTATTTCGGATTATGAAACCATTCGGCGTTCCAAAGAAGGAATTTATATTCCGGTGAGCCTTACTGTTTCTCCAATCAAAGACTCGCATGGCAGATTAAGACTTTTGTCGTTTTGGTATAGAGATATTTCGGAACGAAAACAGATTGAAGCAGAAAAGGAAAAAGCACATGTCGAATTAGAGATCAAAGTAAGAGAACGAACTGCCGAATTAAGAGCCATGTATGATCAATCCCCCATTGGAATGTGTATATTTAACAATTCCGGTAGCATTATTGAAATTAATGATTCTTATAAGAATATCTGGAACATAAAAAAAGTAAGCGATAGTTATAATATTTTTGAAGATCCTGTTTTGATGGACCTGGAAATAAATAAAAAAATTCATGATATATTTTTGAATGGCGGAGATGCAAGATTAGAACCGGTTTTTTATGATGGTTCTAAAAAGGGAACACCGGGAATATTGAGTAATAAGTGGCTGAAACATACATTCTATTCAATATACAGTGAAGAAGGGTACGTAGAAAGAATCGTCAATCTTGTTGAAGATGTTTCAGAAACTAAGAGAGCTGAGGAAGTATCGGAGAGACTCAAGAAACAAAGACTGATAACTGCAACAATTATTGAAACTCTTGAACAGGAAAGAAAAAGACTTTCAAAAGAAATCCATGACGGTATTGGTCAAATGTTAACCGCCGCAAAGATGGGAATTGAACTTTTTGAAAAAGAAACTAAAACGCAAAACAAAAATCTTCAGGATGCAAAAAAAATACTTTACAGCGTCGGCTCGGAAGTTGACAACCTGATAAATGCGCTCCGCCCAACGATTTTTGATAATTACGGACTAATAAGAGCTGTTGAAATTATGTGTAATGAATTTAAAGAACTAACCGGTATTGAGATCAACTATAATTCATATGATTTCTTTGATAGGCTTAATCATAATATCGAGTTGAATGTTTACAGAATAATTCAGGAAGCCGTCAGCAACATTACAAAACACAGTAAAGCTACTAAAGCCTCAATTCAATTATTCAATCGCGGAAATGCAATAAGTGTTATCATCGAAGATAACGGAATTGGATTTGATCTTGAACAACTCACCCAAAAGGATAATCGAAAATCAGGTTTCGGTTTAATTAGTATGATTGAACGCGCTGAATTATTGGACGGAAAAGTGCATATTGAAACAGCCAGAAATAAAGGCACTGAAATACATGTTGAAATTCCACTTACAATCTCCGGAGGAAAATTTGAGCAAAATTAGAATCGTTATTGCGGATGACCATGCCACAGTGCGCGGCGGACTTAAGTACGCGCTTGAAACTGATCCGAATATAGAAGTAATCGGTGAAGCAAATGACGGGATTGAGCTTATTGAGCTGAACCGAAATTTAAAACCGGATATACTAATCGTTGATGTTAACATGCCACGAATGAACGGAATAAACTCCATCAGAGAAATAAGAAAAGAAGATACTGAAGTTAAAATTCTCATGATTACCATGCACCAGAATGAAAATTATGTACGCGATGCGTTTAATATTGGAATTAACGGTTATCTTTTTAAGCTTGCCGATATTGAGGAATTTCTTAAAGCTGTTCATCGCATTTCTTGTGGTGAAGAGTATTTTGGCGAACGAGTATCGAAAGCATTGATAAAAAAATTTCTCTCAGGCAACGATAAAGAGAAGCAGGAAGAATTTAGGAATGTTTTTCTAACAGAACGCGAGAAAGAAATTCTTAAACTAATTGCGGAAGGATTAACTAGTGTTGAGATTGGTGAAAAACTTTTTCTCAGTCATTATACCATAGAAAATCATAGAAAAAATATGATTCAAAAATTCGGACTAAAAAATACAACCGCGTTGGTAAAGTATGCAATTGAACAAGGAATAATAACACTTGATTAAGCATTTGCTCTAGAGCTTTTTTGTCTCAGCCAAAAACAGCTATGAGATTTACAAGGAATGGTTATTGTTTTCCAGCCTTGAAAGATTATAATTCTATACAGAATCTGACATATTTCCTGAACAATAATAAAAGGAGGGGAATGTGCATAGAGTTGATGCTAATTACAAAAAAAACAGGTTATATTTTCACCTGTCAGGTAATATCGACAAGAGAGAAAGTAAGAGTGTTCTTGATTCAATGATCCGATCACTTGAGTATCTGAAACCCGGCTTTGATATTATTTCAGATATTACGGACTATACTCCGCTGTCAAGATCTGCGGACATAACAATTTCATCTCTATTCAAAACTATCAAAGAACATGGTGTGAGAAAAACGATTAAAATATCCAACTCAAATGATTTCTCATCGAGTTTGGCTGCTAATCTGCTCATTGACGAAGTTGGATTTCGCGATTGTGAGATAGTCGATTCACTTGAAGAGGCTGAAAAATTATTAGAGAATTAAAAAATAAAACCGAATTAAACGTTCTCAATTATTTGCTGATATCATTTTCCAAATGCCATCAGCTTGAGGGAAAAATGAAACCGGTACTAATTATTACAAATCAACCGAAAAATTCTTGTCTGAGGAATTACTTAAAAGCCATCAGACATCGTGCATTACAAACGGAAAATATAATTGAAGCGCTGAAAGTAACAAAATATGTTGCTCCGGGTTTGGTAATATCACAAGATTTATTGAATAGCGGGGATCTCAAACTGATTATAAATCAAATATTCAATAATCCATTGGCGCCTTGTATTCCATCCATTTTCTATAATGCAAAAGCAGATATAAGAGAGCTGTCGTCTTTCTTCAATAAAAAACTACTGACAAATAGCAACAAGGTTTTTATTGATCCGAAATTGAGAATAGTTATTTCCAATATTTATGTCTATGAAGATTATGTCGGGTCGTTAAATTAAAAAAAGACATCCTTCCACTTTTCTTTTTCGCAATAATTTATTCTTTTGTAACTTAGTCCAACATTTTAAAATCGGGAGATTTTATGAGACTGTTTTTCCACACCATTACAATTATTTTATTGCTATGTAATACTTTTACAGCTCAACAAAAAGATCAAGGCAAAATGGTAAAGAGTGAGAAGGGATTTTGGGACAAAATTAAAAGCAGCCTGGAAGAATACGATAAAAAAGATAAGGCTGAGAAAAAATATTTTCAGCTTGATTTAAGCAATTATAAACTGCCCGGTTCGCAGGAAAGTTTTTCTCAGGTTTGGCACAATCCACCCGTATCACAGGGAAGAACAAATACATGTTGGTCTTATTCAACAACTTCCTTTTTTGAATCGGAAATTTATCGGATTCACGGAAAAGAAATAAAACTATCACCTTTATGGACTGCGTATTGGGAGTTTATAGAAAAAGCAAAAGAATATGTATCCACTCGCGGCGAATCTTTTTTCGGAGAAGGTTCTGAAGCAAATGCTGTAACCCGTATCTGGAAAAAATACGGCATTGTACCCGAAAGTGTTTATTCCGGGTTACTGCCGGGTCAGCCTTTCCCTGATCATGAAAAGATGTTCGGAGAAATGAAAAAATATTTATCCTTTGTTAAAGAGAACAATGCCTGGAATTCGAATCAGATTGTTGAAACAATCACATTAATCATGAATGAATACATGGGTATGCCTCCTTCTGATTTTGAAATCGACGGGAAGAAATTTACACCTCTTGAGTATCTCAATGAAATAGTAAATCTTAAACTGGACGATTACATTGATGTTGTTAATTATTTGCAGCAGCCCTACTGGCAGCAGGTGGAATACGAAGTGCCGGATAATTGGTGGCACAGTCAGGAATACTATAATGTGCCCATGGTTAATTTTATGAAGATTATTAACTACGCCGTTGAGAATGGTTACACACTGAGCATTGGCGGTGATGTTTCCGAAGCCGGAAAAGTTGCTGAACATGATGTGTTTGTTGTTCCCACATTCGATATCCCCGCTGAATATATTGATGATTATGCCAAACAGTTCCGATTCAGTAATGAAACAACAACTGATGATCATGGAATCCATCTTGTTGGCTACAAAGATGTTGACGGAGTGAGATGGTATCTTATAAAAGACTCCGGTTCAAGCTCAAGAAACGGAAAATACCCAGGTTATTATTTTTTCCATGAAGATTATGTGAGACTGAAAATGATGGATTTTATGGTTCATAAAGATTGTGTTAAAGATTGGTTAAAAAAATAAAGCCCTGAAAAGGGCTTTGTTTTTGAATGTTCATTCACGGTAAATAATATCTGAACATTCTCTTTGGGTGAATCCAATTTGTTTTGAAAGTATTTATTTTTACATTGCCGTCTGAATTATGAAGATCGGTATCAGTATGAAAACCTACCTTTTAAGTAAGTCATCCTTCATCAAAGGGATGCAATGTGAAAAGCAACTCTTTCTTTACAAACATCACTACGAACTAATGGACAAAGTTTCCAATTTACAGCAAGCGGTTTTTGACAGAGGAACCAGCATTGGTAAATTAGCTCGTGATTTATTTCCCGGAGGCATTGATGCATCACCTGAAAACGTGAGGAAAGGCAATGACGCCTCTGAAAACACGAATAAACTAATAGCATCGGGAGTGAAGGTAATTTATGAAGCAGGTTTTATCAGTGATGATATTCTTGTTTATTCCGACATTCTTGTAAAAGAAAATGATGGCTGGCATATTTATGAAGTTAAAAGCTCAACAGGAATTACTGAAACTTATCTTTGGGATGCTGCCGTGCAATATTATGTTGTTTCAAATTCGGGACTGAATATTAATGACGTGTCTATCATTTTTATCAACAGTGAGTATTTGAGAGAGACCAACCTGAGCATCAATAAATTATTTCTTAAGGAATCTGTTTATAAAGATGTTGAACATTTATTACAACAGGTGACAACTCATACAAGAAAATTCAAGCAAGTATTAAAGAATCCTGAAATGCCTGACATTGATATCGGTGAACATTGTACCAATCCATATAGATGTAGTTTCTTTGATTATTGTTGGAAAAAAATTCCGGCTGATTCGATTTTTGATATTGCAAATATGCATCTTAAAAAGAAGTTCGAATTGTATCGCGACGGAATAATACGTTTGTCTGACGTTCCCGAAAATTTACCTTTGAGTAAAATTCAAAAAATTCAGATTGATTGCTACAAATCAGGCGAGAGTATAATTGATAAAAATTCTATTTCAGAGTTCTTGAAGGATTTCCGATATCCGATTTATTTTATGGATTTTGAATCGTTCCAACCGGCTGTACCCTTATATGAAAATTCACGTCCGTATCAGCAAATTCCATTTCAATTTTCAGTACACTTAAAAACCAGCGATAATGCTGATCTAAAACATTTCGAATTTTTGGGTGATCCACATAACGATCCTAGAATACCGTTTATTGAAAAACTTGTCAGAGTGTTAAATTCCGAAGGGTCAATCATAGTTTATAACAAATCATTTGAGATAACAAGACTAAAAGAAATTGCCCGTGATCATCCAAATTATACCGAACTTATAGAAAAAATAATCGAGAGAATTATTGATCTTATGATTCCGTTTCAGAAAAAGTATTTTTACGTTCCTGCCATGAAAGGATCATTTTCAATTAAGTCGGTGCTTCCCGCTGTTTCTCCTGAATTGAATTATGATACGATGGAAATTGCTGATGGCGGAACCGCCTCTATTAGTTTTGAAAACCTCATGTATATCGATGATATGTTCGAAATTGAAAAAAACAGAAATAACTTACTTGAATATTGCAAACTAGACACATTCGCAATGGTGAAGATTTATGAGAAGCTCATTTCTATCACCATGTAATTTCCAATTTTAATTCTTCTGGAAGAAAATCTTTACGATTAACCATGAATGGACTAAATCACTCCATTAAGAATCAGTATGACAGAACAAAAAATTATGAATGACAAAATTTTCTTAAAGAAATTTTACCCTACTAAAACAAAAATAATGAATGTTTATTTGGAAGAAAGCAGATAAGGGAAGTATCTTTCGTATGTGCATTTACTAAAAATAGTCATTGAATGAAATTTATCGCTATCGATTTT
>CAZEXO010000014.1:0-24255 GCA_964516545.1 uncultured Melioribacteraceae bacterium | reverse complement strand
AATAGAGGTTGATCTAATTTTTCTTTTACTTCATTTTGAAACTGCTGATCATAAACGTGACAGTGCATGCGCTCTGGGAATCGTAAAAGTTGAAGACAATATTATCACGGAACGTGTACATTACCTCATAAAGCCACCCAGATCTACAATGATATTTTCCTATCTTCATGGAATTTATTGGGATGATGTAAAAGACAAACCCACATTTGCCGAACTTTGGCCTGAAATTAAAAAATATTTTGAGGATATAGATTTCATTGCCGCTCATAATTCTTCTTTTGATAAATCGGTTCTAAAAGCATGTTGCGAAGCAGGCGGATGTGAAATGCCCGAGGTTGAGTTTAAGTGTACGGTAAAAATCTCGCGTGATTTATGGAATATTTTTCCTACAAAGCTGAACAATGTTTGTGATCATTTCGGGATTGAGCTGGATCATCATAATGTTGTTTCGGATACTGATGCATGCGCTCAAATAATGATCAGGGCGGTTAATGACGGGATTAAACCGCAAAAGAAACGTGAGATAAAAATGAAAAATGAAGCAAGTGTCAGATTTTGGCCGCTTGGAAGTTCAAGCAGTGGAAATGCGACGCTAATATGGAATGAAGACAAGAAAATTCTGATCGATTGCGGGTTCTCCCAGATGTATATGCGGGAACAGCTTAAGAGAATAAATATGATACTTGAAGATATTGATGCTGTTCTGATTACACATCTTCACGCAGATCATATTAATCCTGCGATACTGAATAAATTTATCAAATCTAAAATTCCTCTTTACTGTCATATTACAATGGCAGAAAGTCTTCAGAGAAAATATGAAGCAGCGAGAAGGTTGAATAAGATTGGCATGCTGCACATTTTCACTGATACGCCTTTCAGGATCGGGGAGTTTACAATTAGATCATTCGGTGTGCCCCATGATTCAAAAGGGGGATGTTTTGGTTACAACATTTTTTTCGAGAATGATAACGAACAGAAAAAAATCTCCATCGCTACCGATATAGGGTATATTTATGAAAATTTTGAAGATCAATTTCTTGACAGCGACATCTTAATGATCGAATCGAACCACGATGTTGAAATGCTGGATAATTCAAAACGATCGAAATTACTTATCGAGAGAATAAAAACAATCGGACATTTGTCCAACGAGGAATGTTCAACATTGATTACAAAAATTCTCAGCAAGTCACAAAAGATGCCTAAGCATATTCTGCTTTCTCATATTTCACAGGAATGTAATACACCTGAATTGGCGTTCGAAACAAATAAAAAATTTCTACAGAAAAATGGATTTGGCAATTGCAGCATAATACCACTCAAACCTTTACCGATGGAAAACGTTTTTCATTTGTAAGGATGTGATTGCACGTAATATTTTTATATTTATAAAAATGTGCAAATATATATCCTGTAGGTTATCTTTTATGAAAATATGTTTGGGGACAAAATGAAGAAAAATTTTAACTGGCTGGAAATAGCGAGAGAATTACAGGCTCTGAGCCAATCGGGATTAGCATTTTCTGAAAATCACTTTGAGAGGGACAGATATTCAAGAATCGCGGAAATATCGGCTGAGATATTCTCATGCCATGCTGATCTCAGTACGGAAGAATATCTGAAAATATTTTTATCTCAGAAAGGTTATGCGACTCCGAAAATTGATGTGAGAGCTGCAACTATAGACAAGGGTAAAATATTACTCGTGCGGGAAATAGCTGATGGAAAGTGGGCGATGCCCGGCGGCTGGGCTGATGTTGGTGATAAACCCGGCGAGGTTGCTGCCCGCGAAACGTTCGAAGAAAGTGGTTACAGGGTATTGCCTAAAAAACTGATTGGCGTATTCGATGCTAATCGCTCAGGACGCCCCATGGAATTATTTCACGCGTTTAAGTTAATTTTTTTATGTGAATTAACAGGCGGTGAAGCCAAAAGCAGCAATGAAACTACGGAAGTTGGTTTTTTTGAGTTTGACGATTTGCCCGAATTATCTTCCAACAGAACAAATAAAATTCATTTAGAGGAAATACAAAAACATCTCAAAGACCCCATACGGGCTACTTATTTTGACTAATTTATTTCCCGGAATTAATTGGATTTCTACCCGGGAATGAAAGAGAAATATTTGTTGTTTGAGGTACGATTGACCGTAAAAATTCAGCAGTGATATTTCCATAATCACGTTGAATGTTTTTATCAGTTAGTTTTATTTTAATAATAGCATCTTCATCAAGACCCTCGATAGATGAGTGGATTTTATTTTTAATCTGTTCTTGATTCAGAAGGGAAGTATCAATTTCCAATTCATACATTGGACGAGCGGGTAGTTTAACGAAAGACCATTCAATTTTCCGAGCTGAATCCATTTTCGATAATTTGATAATGAAATAACCTTTGTCTTCATCTTTCTCGGCAAAAGATGTACGTTCAATTGAGCCCGCGTAAATAACCGGTGCTGGGAGTTTTTTATTTCCTGTGTCGTGAGTGAGAACCTGCGCGCGGTGAATATGTCCTGAAAGCACAGCGTCAAAATTCAGTGGAAGAGCACCCGCGCTTACCACATCTTTTCCCTCTCTGAAAGTATAATTATGAACTCCTACTCTGGCGCCTTCTATAGCCTGATGAATGCATAAAAAACTGAAATCACTAATCGTTTTATCACACCCGGTTCGATTAACCAGTTCAGTAAAATTTTCTCTCACATTTTCCCGTTGGAACGGAAAACCGGAAAAAGAAACAGCAATATTATTAATGGAGAATTTATAAGTCTTCGGCTCATCAAAAATTATTAAATTCTTATGAACATGGAAAAGACTTCTCGGTAAAAATGATCTTTCGTGATTGCCGGGAACAATTAGAAAAGGAATATTATCATTTACAACTTTCATGATAGGTTCAAAAACAGAATCTACCAGCGAATCATGCACACGGGTTCTGTAAAAAAGATCTCCGCCATGAAGTACAATGTGAACTTTTCTTTCGAAAGCAGGTTGCAGAGCTGTTAGGAAATTCGAATAAAAATCATTACCGCGTCGCCTTCTGGAAATTCTTGGATTCATTGAATAATCGAATCCAAGATGTGAATCAGCGAGAAATAATATCCTGATTTTTCCGTCACTCATTTTGATATTTCTTCAGTCACAGTTTTACTTAGCCGGTTAAAGCGGACCACGCTGAAGACAGCTACGCTTGCAAGCCCGAGTGAAAGCCCTACCCAAATTCCAATAACACCGAGCATAAAATAAAAACCAAGAAGTGCAGCGATGGGTATTGAAATTATCCAATATGATATGAAAGAAAATATCATGGGAATTTTCACGTCAGTTAATCCTTTAAGTACGGCAATTCCGGATGCTTGCAGTCCATCGAAAATCTGAAACATTGCTGCTATGATTATTAAATTGCCTGCCAGCGATAATACTTCATTATTGTTTATGTAGAGAGTCGGCAAAAAATTTCTTAGGATGATGAATGAAATTCCGAAAATAATCATTACTGTTGCCGCTAAAACTAAAGCTGTAAATCCCGCTCGTCTTATCATGTCTGTATTGCGTTTTCCGTAAGCGTTTGCTACTCTTATCGTTCCTGCGGCAGCAATACCCAGAATAATCATGTAAGTAACTGAAGCAAGATTAAGCGCAATTTGATGCGCGGCTAATTCTTTACTTCCAATCCAGCCTATCATGATTGCAGCAAAAGAAAAGGAACTTACCTCAAGGAAATATTGAAATCCTCCGGGCACACCTAAATTGACAAGTTTTTTTATGATTTTCATCGATCTGTTTTTTAGTCTTATATGTAAATCATATTTTTTAAATGAAGGATTTTTCATCACAAAAATGAAAATTGCGATTGACATAAATGATCTGTTCATTAAGGTTGAATATCCGGCGCCGTCAAGCCCCATGGGTTCAAAACCAAGTTTACCGAAAATTAAAACCCAATTAAAAAAGGCATTTGAAATATTTGCTACGATAGCCATAATCATGGGCGGAATAACACTTCCCACACTTTCACAGAATTGTTTATATACCTGAAAAACCAGAAAGGGAATTGCCGAGAACGCCTGGATTTGTAAATAAGATCTGGCAAGCAGCGCAACATTTTGAGGCTGATCCAAAAATAATATTAGCTCGGCAACTATTAATAATAAGCAGAGAAGGATCAGGGCAAAAATGATATTTACAATGAATGCCTGATTCATAATAACACCGCATTCGTTTTCCTTTTCTTCACCAACTGCAATTGCTATCAGGGGAGAAATAGCAGATGTCATCCCCAATCCTAAAACCAGTACGAGGAAAAAAAGTCCATTGACCAGTGAAGCAGCCGCAAGAGAATCAGTTCCGACTTTACCAACCATAAGACTATCAACAACACCCATCATCACATGCCCAAGCTGAGCAATGGAAATAGGAATTGCCAACTTCACCGTCGCTTTTATGTCAGGATAAAAATTTTTCATAGGATTAATAATTGTGATACAAATCTAAATCAAATGAACGGAATTAAAAAGGTGAGCTTTAAAAACCTAAAGGCGACAATTCTAGAATTTTTTGCCAGCCAATCAATCCTAAAACTGCCGCCCAGGGGAAAATCAACTTATGTAAATCTTATTATAAAATTACAAATGTTATGCCATCGAAAAAGATTCATTCAGTAATGTTTTCTCGGTTGTTCAAAAGGAGCGATCTAAATTTGTGTATCATTTTGAAATAAAGACTTATTCTGAATCACACCAGGTAATGAAAAAATAAAATCTGAGATTGTGCTTTGAGCTTTTAACTGTTAGATTATATTCCGTCGCTCAAATTCCGAGTGAGAAACCGGTAAAATGAAAAAACTCAGTTCATCTAATCTTTTACACTTACTCTCTTCTTATACATCTATCTCATCAAGTTTGTCAAGTGAAGAGACTCTCAAAAGGATTATGAATGAAGCTGCTGACCTATTGAACTGCGAAGCTGCTTCGATTTTCCTGACTGATGAAAAACAAAATGAACTTGTTCTAAAGATTGCTACTAATATGAATGCCGAACAAGCTGCAAAAATTAGGGTTCCGATTGGAAAGGGAATTGTCGGTTATGTTGCTGAAAATGGTATTCTGGTGAATACAAAAAAAACTGAAGAAGATAAAAGATTTTACGGCAGGATTGATAAAATTACAGGTCTGAAAACATTATCGTGTCTTACTGTTCCTCTCATAGTAGAAGAAAAAGTAATCGGTGCGGCTCAGGTAATAAATAAAAAGAAAGAGAAATACTTCGACAAAGAAGATGAATTACTTTTCAGTGAGTTCGCAAAATTGGCTTCAATTACTTTGGGCAAAGTATTATTGCATGAACAGATTGTGCAGAAAGAAAAACTTGAAACAGACCTGAAGATTGCCTCCGAAATACAATCAAATCTGCTCCCCGCTAATAACCTTATTGTGAATGATTATGAGTTCAGAGGTTTTTATAAACCGGCAAAGTTTGTCGGAGGAGATTATTTCGATTTTTTTAAAATTGCTGAAAATGAAATATTCTTTACCATTGGAGATGTTACAGGAAAAGGGGCTCATGCTTCACTTCTTATGGCGTCTGTTGAAGCATTTCTTTCAGCATCTTTCGAATACAGACATTCTTTGTCTGATGTTGTTTCGAAGCTAAATAATTTTTTCCACCGAAAAACACCCGAAGGAATTTTTGTGACTATGTTTTTCGGAATATTAAACACGGATGCGAAAGAACTTACTTTTATAAATGCGGGACACACCTCGCCGATAATTATGAGGAAGGATAAATCATTCAAAAAACTTGATGCGACTGACATAGTGCTTGGTGTGCTGCCCGACTGGAAATATGAAATAAACTACGTGCCGTTATCATCGGATGATATTTTTCTTGCGTATACTGACGGCATAACCGAAGCGCAAAATTTATCCATGGAAATGTATGGTTTCGAGCGATTGCTTGACCAGCTGAGAGTGCATTCGGCAAATCCTGAAAAATTATTAAGTGTACTGCCGGAAGATATTGAAAATTTCTGCAGCCCGAATTTACAGTCTGATGATATTTCATTTCTTATAATTTCAGGGAAATAATAGCAGAATTTTACTAAAATTTTTAAAACATATCTAAAATCTTCGCGGGTTTCTTCGATAATTAGAAAAGAAATAAAACGTAAAACGGGACAAAAATGCTGTGCGAAAATTCTGAAAATTTATCCATCTCCAATTCTTCCATTGCTTTTTTCGGGAAAAAAAGTGATCTGGAAAGCTATTCACTTCTTTGTAAGGAATATGAAACTGACAGGATTGCAGATAATGAGACATTACTCAGTTATCAGCTTTACCTGAATTTTCAGAATGAAGAAGCTGAAACGCTTTTCGAACTTCTCGAAAATTTTATGGGGAACAACATAACAGTCTCTGAGGGTGTTGTAATTACTCTTTAGAAAACACATAAGAGATTTTATTCGCGGGGGCGGTTCAATTTAAATCTGATTCTTAATACACCATCATTATAATCTGATGAAAGAAAAACAAATTCACCTATTTGTGAGGTGTTATTAACGTGAGGTCCGCTACAGGGACAAGCATCGAAATCGCCGATTCTGATAATTCGAATTTCGTTTCCTGCGTCTTCAGGTAATTTTTCAAGATTGAAAATATTTTCCGCAACATCTCTAGTAACAAATTCTTCGGAAACATCAAGAGATTTACCGATAACATTATTTACTTCCTTTGTTATTTCAGTAATCTCGTTTTCAGTAAGATTACGGTCAAAATGATAGTCGCACTTAGATTTCTTTTTCTCAATATGGTTACTGAATGATCTGCCTTTGTTAAATTTGTTTACCATCACTCCGTTAAGAATGTGTTCAGCCGAGTGCATTTGCGGATCGTAGTTTTTCGGATTCATAAAAATCAATTTTGTTTTTGTTTGAAACAAATATATGAAATTTATCAGTATCCACTGATGTTGAAGTAAATGGCGGTCATACTTTTATTAGTTTGAAAAAGTTAGGATATTTTGGGGGACTATTTATATGTCGAAACATTTGAATGAAATATTTTTATGAATGATGATGATTTTCATTAGAAAGGTTCTTATTGTATGTATAAAAAAATTATTCTAACAGTATTTTTTATTCTCCCTTCAATTTTATTAACTCAACAAAACGGAGTAAATAAAATTGTCTTCGGTTATCTGCCGGATTGGGTTTATCAATACAATCAACATATTGATATTCAATATGATCTGCTCACTCATCTCGCAGTTTTTCCTTTCACAGTTGACAACACAGGTAACATATCCTATCCCTATCAATGGGAGTGGGAAGATGTTGTAAATAAGGCCAGGCAGAATAATGTCAAAATTATTATGTCGGTTGCTGAGTTCGATTCGAATAAAATTGCCGGATTATTTTATAATGAAACAGTACGTATGAATTTTCTGAGGAACTTGAAAATTATTATCCGTGATTTTGAATTCGACGGAGTTAACATTGATTTTGAAAACCTCAGAGACGAAGACGAAGGGGATCCGGTTGTTAATTTCATGATTGAACTAACCGATTCGATCCGGGTTGATTTTCCCTTATCGGAAATCTCTTTTGCTACTCCTGCAATTAACTGGAATAACGAATGGAAATTATCAGAACTTTCTCAAGTCTGCGATTATTTATTCATAATGGGCTATGGATTTTATGGCGAATGGAGCAAAACCACCGGTCCGGTTTCTCCTTTAACCGGAGGATATCATAATCTTCAAACTCTCCTTGAACGAGATTATTCTTCTGTAGATCCTTCTAAAATAATTCTTGGTTTGCCTTATTACGGCGAAATGTGGATGACAAAAACAAACTTCCCGGGTGATTCGGTTTTGTCATATCAGGATTGGTCGCCATATTCATTTCTTGATTCATTAACCACAACTTTTGAGGAAATGTGGTCGAATGATTATAATGTATCGTGGTATCGCTGGCAGGTGAATGATTCGAGTTGGACGCAATTATGGCTTGATAACAGAAACAGTTTGTCGATAAAGTTCAACCTGATTAATGAAAGAAATTTATTAGGGTTAGGAATCTGGGCGCTGGGTTATGATTATCCGCGAACGGATTTATGGCAACTGATAAGAGAAAAATTTGCATCACCAAATGCAAATGAAAGTACAGATGAGTTTGCAACTGAACCTGTCTTAATAAATAATTATCCGAATCCCTTTAATCCGTCTACAAAAATTCAGTTCTATTTAGCAAAACCGGGGGCCGCCAGGATTATTATTTATAATATGAAAGGAGAAGAGATAAATTCTATCGTTTCGGGATATCTTGATTCCGGTTGGCATGAAGCCGATTGGGATGCGCAGAATGTTCGTGGTGAGAAAGTTTCCTCGGGAATATACGTTTATCAACTTGTTCAGGGTGATGTAATTCTTCAGCGAAAAATGATCGTTCTTAAATAAGAGTACTAATTTATTTTTTTTTATTGCTTGCAGCCTTTCGGATGTATTTTATTTCGCATTCATTAAGTCCGAGCGAAACGAGAAAATCGTAATGTGCCTGAGGCGCAGATTTTTCGAATTCAATATGCCACTTTTCCATTCCATCTTCATCCAGCCCGGTTGACTTTAGAATATTTTTCCACGTATCCTTGTCCATAATTCCTGTTTTAGCTGTGATTATCTTGTCGTCCAGTATTTTCATAATTAATTGTTGTTGTCTGCGGATATTTCTAATCTCATCGGATAGTCTCAATAATTGATTCTTAAGAATAGTCGCGCTTCGGTTATCCTTTTTGTTTAACATTTGACTTATCTCTTTCAGGGGGATTCCCATTTGTCGATAAGTTACAATTTGTTTAAGACGCGATTTATCATCTTCATTATAATATCTGTAACTGGTTTTCGATCTTTCTGATGGTTTTAATATTCCAATTGAATCATAGTACAATAATGTGCTGCGGGAAATTCCGAATTCTGAAGCTAGCTTGCCGATAGTGTACATTATGTTCTCCGGTTAATGATATAGTTACGATACAAAAATATGTTTATCACATCACGCGAAATATAAAAACTCAGCCGGTTTATTCTCAGAAAAATTCTTAACCTGAAAAAAATACTTGACCTGACTATTACTTCACAGTTTAGATTTACTGTCATGCAAAAGTAAAAATAATTCAAAAATTGTTCTTAAAAACAAGCGGGGAAAAAATGCAGAAAGCTTTATTTATAATTTTTCTTTTAACAATACTAATTGGAGAAAATTTTGCCATGGACAAAAATGCAAAAAGAAAAATCAGGATGTACACGCAATATCTTAAGGGAACACCTTCACAGGTTTTTCCGCTATTATGTCCTGTCAGGGAGTATGAATGGATAGAATTCTGGCGATGCAAGATGGTATTTTCCAATTCAGGTTATGCTGAGCAGGATTGTATTTTCAAAACTAATTTTCCTGATGACGGACCTGAAAAGACCTGGGTCGTAAGCGAATATCTTCAGAATAAGAAAATTGCTTTTGTTATTACTAATTCTGAGATGGTGAGTAGATTTAGCATAACTCTCATTCATGGAAACGACAATACCACGGTTGCAGAATGGTATGAAGTAGTAACAGCGCTAAATGAAGAGGGAGAAAAAAAATTAGAGAAACTTACAGATGATAACTATGCTCGTGAGAAGAAAAAGCTGGAAGAATTAATTAATCATTTTCTTACAACAGGTAAGATGATGAAAATGGAATAATTTGCTGAATTGTGCTGTTCTGTCTGAAGGCAGAGCAGCACTCATTCTTTTGAAAATTCAAGTACAAAATACTTTTCATCATCACCAACAGTTACCTGCAATTTTTCCTCAGAAATTAATTCATAGCAAATTGATTTCGGAAAATCATGTTTTAGGTTCTCAAAGCAGAGTGAGTTTTTATCAAAGTCTACCAACTTAAAAGCTACCGGCAGTTCGTTGTGTGATACTTTTGCTATGTAAAATATCTCTCCCACCATCCTAACAAGGCGAAGAGATTCATAACCTGCTATTGATGAATCAGTTTTTGAAAAACTAATTCCTTCAAACGTACTGTCGCTGATAGATGTCCATTGCTCAAAAATAATTTCATTCCCCACGGATGATTCCCAATTTCCCAAAAGCCAATTAAATGTATCAAGGGATGGAATATTCTGCGAGAATAAATTTACACCCAACTGAAGTGTGACATAAATTACCATTAAGAATTTATTCATTTTTCTCCTCTTTTTGTGATTGCACAAGTATTTAACTCAAGCGTCAAAATGGAAAAATATTTTATTATTTATTACGATTTGTGAGTCACCCTTATTTAGAAATCGTTTGTCCAATATACAGAAATTTGGAAAAATTAGAATATCTTGATGAAATAAGCATTCCATTTGGGGGTAAGTTTTTCAGGGAACAAAAACAGTAAACCATTCATTTATTATCTGCAAGTGGTTTCAAACGATAACAGATAACATTATCTGAATCAAGAATATCATTAAGGCATAATGTGATTATTTTGAAAATTAAAAAAGGAAAATTATGAAACGAAACTCACTTATCTTCTTTTTTCTGTTGACTTTTCTTCAATTAAACATTTATGCGGAAAAGGCGAGTGACTTATCCGTAAGTGGATTTGTATATGATGAATCGAACGGTGAAGCATTAATTGGCGCAAATGTTTATATCAAAGAATTAGGTATCGGCAGCAGCACAAATACAAGCGGGTATTTTGTTATTGCCAGAGTTCCGAAAGGAGACTACACTTTAGTTTGCAGTTATATCGGTTATGAATCATTCTCAAAAGACATAAAAGTATTGCAAAGTCTTAAAACATCATACAAAATATTTCTGAAACCGACATCACTATCAACACAGGAAATTGTGGTAACCGGCGATTCGGTTCGTACTGCTGAGAAACTCTTCGCTAAACCAATCTCAATAGTGAATCTTAATGCGAAACAAATAAACCAGATCCCCCGAATGATTGAAGCTGATTTATTGCGATCTCTGCAAACAATGCCTGGAATAACTGCAATTTCCGATTTCTCATCAGCGATTTATGTGCGCGGCGGAACTCCGGATCAGAATTTATATATGATTGATGGGACTGATGTTTATAATCCCGAACATGCTTTCGGAGTTTTTTCAAATTTCAACACAAACGCGATTAAGAATGTGGAAATATCAAAAGGAGGTTTCGGAGCGCAATATGGAGGAAGACTGTCATCGGTTCTAGATATTACAAATTTAGATGGCAACAGAAATAAATTCGAAGGGTTTGTAAATGTCAGCCTTCTATCCGCGTCAACAACATTACAAACACCACTTGGCAATTTAGGTTCATTGTCAGGTTCATTCCGACGAACTTACATAGATCAGACATACGCGAAATGGAGTGATGATATTCCCGCATATTATTTCTATGATGCGAATATTAAAGGCTTTTTTGATCTCGATGAAAAAAACAAAGTGACCATAAGTTATTTCAGTAGTAAAGATGATCTCGATTTTAAAGTTGATAAAGATGCGGCTGAATCATTCGGATTTCTCTACTGGTGGGGGAATACGACAGGTAGTGTAAATTGGAAACATATTTTTAGTCCGAATCTTTTTGCCAGCTTTTGGTTAACCGGGAGTCGTTTTGAATCTGATTTCAATCTTGAAGCAATTCAGGTTAAAGAGAATAATTATCTTTCTGATTATGCAATAAAGGGTAATCTGGAATATTTTTATTCCAACGAATTGCAATTTAGGTTGGGAGTGGAACAAAAACTGCTCCACGAAAAATATATTCAGGAATCAGTTGATGGTATGATTGATATCCAGAACAAAAGACAGTATACCAGCGCTTTTTTAAGTGCAAACTGGAAACCTTCGCCAAAGTGGGAGATTGAGGCGGGGTTAAGGTATGATTATTTCAACAGTGATTCAACATTTTCGCGGTTCTCTCCAAGGTTCTCGGCAAAATATCGCTTATCAGAATCATCGAGTTTGAAATTTGCGACGGGTGTTTACCATCAATTCATTAACCGGGTGCCTCGCTTATTCTTTGCCAGCATTTGGGTTACTGCAAATAAGTATGAAGGTGAATCGAGCGCTAACCATTTCATACTTGGTTATCAAAAAGAAATTGGAGCGGTTTGGGAATTTGAACTTGAAACGTATTATAAAACCTATAAAAATATTTGTCAATTTAATGAAACTGTCGGCGCTGACATCAAACCAAGTAAGTTTGATAGATTTGGGCGTCCGATTTATTCGACCACCGAAAATGTTTTCAACAGAGGTGATGGTTCCTCTTACGGATTTGAAGCGCTTATTCGGAAAGACTTAGGCTCAGTTACAGGATGGCTATCATATTCTTACTCATCAACAAAATATAACTTTGATGACATTAACAGAGGGAAGGATTATAATCCGCGCCACGATAGATCTCATGTAGTTAACTTCGTCTCGAATTTTGAACTCGGATCATTGTGGGGGGAAATTATGGGAGACAAACCGGTTCATAGCGATAAGAAATGGTTAATCGGAATAAACTTCATTTATGCCTCTGGTCAGCCGATTACAACCTCAGGATCAGCTTATTATACGAGTCCGATGCCGGACTGGGGATCTATTGATCGAATTGGGGAAGATATGCCGTCATACAAACCGTATCCCGGAGAAATCAATTCTTACAGATTGCCGGATTATATCAGAATGGACTTAAGCGTTACTTATGAAATAGATTATGGCTCATGGACTCTTTCACCATATCTTCAGATAATTAATTTGGGTAATCGTAAAAACACGTGGTTCATTCAGTATAACCAGGAAAAAAAGGATGATATCATTAAACAGGAAATTGAGAAGATAAATATGCTGCCGATTTTACCAAGCATCGGTGTGAACATTAAATTTTAATTGAGGAAAGAAAAATGAATAGAGAATTTTATAAACTGATTATTGTAACACTTATTTTCCTTGTGGGCTGCGGTGACCCAACTGTTAGTCTTGAGGATGTTAAATATGAACCCAAAATTGCTGTTGAAGGAATCTTATATCCCGAAGAACCCGTGAATAAAATATGGATAATGAGAAATGTTCCGCTGAATACTGTTGTCGAAAATGATATGCTCTATCTTACTCCTGATGGAAATGGCGTGACGGCATCCATCAATGGTGTTGCTTTACATTATAACTCAGTTGAAAAATATTATTATACGAATGATCTTTCTGTTGAATATGGAAAAGAATATACTCTGGTTGTTGATGCAGTAATCGATGGAAATAATCTTCATACTGAAATTTCAACAACAACTCCCTTGCAGGGATTTAAGGTAATCAATCATGACTTAGGGGAGATTATTTACAGACAGACTTCTCCGAAAATAGATTTTTATCCCTCACCGGAAATAGGATTTTACGCGTTTTCAATTGTTGCGCTGGATGCATCATTCGATACTTTTATTTTTGATAATCCATACATTCCAAACCTTGATTCAGCTGATCTGGCAGATGATTTTAATGGTTTCAAATATGAGTACAACCTGCTTCTGAATGTTGATTCAAATCCGGGGACTTTACATTCCTATAATATTTATGGACTTGATACATGGTTCTACGGAAACTACCGGGTGACGGTTTATGCCTGTGACAAGAATATGAAGGATTATGTTCTTACAGCAGGTGACGTGATGGAATTTGATGGTAACCTCCACGAACCGAGAAATTATTTTTCCGAAGATGGTATTGGTGTTTTTGGGTCCGCGATAAAAGAAACAGTACTTTTTCAACTTCTCCCCAGGGAGTAGAAATAGCGGATTACCGATTAAATGGCTGTGAATATCAGCCATTTTTTTTATCCCTCCCGGAACTCAATTTCCAAAAAAGATGTTACACCGTATATTTACACTGAAAGAAAAATAAAAATCAACTAAGCGAAAGGACAAAAAATGAATAAAATAAAATTCTTCTCACTAATAGTGCTGTTTCTAGCAATTTCATTATCAGCACAGACAAAATGGAAATTTGATAATTCACATACTCAGATCAAATTCAGCGTTACACATCTTCTTATCACTGAAGTAGACGGATTGTTTAAGAATTATGAGGGAACCGTTGAAACTAATGGTGATAATTTTGAGAATGCAAAAATAAATTTCAAAATTGATGTGAGTAGCATTGATACCGATAATACTCAGCGTGATGAGCATCTTAAATCAGATGATTTTTTCGCTGCCGATAAATTCTCTCATATCACATTCAAGGGAAAATCTCTGAAAAAAATTAACGACAAAAATTATAAACTTGTCGGCGACCTTACAATGAGAGGAATAACAAAAGAAATTGAACTTAATGTTCGTTTTAATGGTATAGTAACAGATCCGTGGGGAAATACAAAAGCAGGATTTAAGATTACCGGTTCTTTAAACAGATTTGACTACGGATTAAAATGGAATGCGCTCATCGAAGCCGGAGGCGCGGTTGTTGGTGAAGATGTTGAATTAATTATTAATGTTCAATTGTCCAAAGCATAAAATGAAGCTCGAAGATGAAATAAAACAAAAAGAATTTGCGAGCGTTTTTAATAAACTAGCTGTGAATATAATTTATACTCACAGCTGGCTTGATTATCATTTTCAGAAACGTTTTAGACAGTTTGACCTTACAAGTTCGCAGTACAATATTTTGAGGATACTGAAAGGACAATATCCTAGTAATGCAACCGTTAATCTTTTAAAAGAAAGAATGCTCGATAAAATGTCGGATGCATCACGTCTTGTTGAAAGACTGCGCGTAAAGGGATTTGTTGAACGCAAAGTGTCTAAAGAAGACAGACGTAAGGTAGAGGTTCAAATTACCGAAGCCGGATTAAAAATTTTGCATGAACTTGAAGTCATTGATAGAGAAACAATTAATCTGATGAAAAATTTATCCGAAGAAGAAGCAAAAAAAATCAACGAGCTTCTTGATAAATTAAGAGGATAATTTCTTTGTTTGTCTTGCTGAAATGAAATTAGAAAAGAGGGACTGTTTAATTTGTCCCTCTTAGCCTTTTAAAACGCTGTAATTATACCTATGCCGAATTGACTGAATTTGTTTGAGAAGTCGTATGTGAATTCTGATACAAGGCGCATGTTTCGTTTTAATAAATACCCAACATGTGCCGAAGCAGATTTATAGTCGATGCCATCAAATTCAGAATCCATCCAATTATACAAGCCAACACAATACCATTTACTTTCATCACCTTCAGGAGTAAAAATTATTTCTCCAAAGAAAGCATCGGTATCTATTTCTCTTACCGGAACAGGTGAGGAATGCGTGAAAAATAATTCATCATCGGTTCGTTTAAGATATTGTAAGTTGACTTCAATTTTATCCTGCAGACTAAGTGTTAAATCAGCTCCGTACATTTTTATTGAGTTTGTTACTGAAACACCCATGTCGTTAATAAGTTTTTCCTTACCTGTGTAGCCGAATGCTCCTACTCTTAGTTCTTCAATTAATTCCTGTGATATTCTTCCGAAGAAATTTTTATACTCGTCATTATCAAAATTATTGAATTCATTTTTCATCCCGATTCCGTTACCATTCAGTATTTCAAATGTTAAATCGGACCCTGTCTCGAAACCGTATGTAAACATTAATCCCCGGTCATAAGTTAAATCGATATTTGATATTCCGGGTGCGTTTTTATAAGCATGATAATCTTCGTATGTTAAACGCAGTTCTCTTTTAAACAGGGGGTCGGATATCTGAAACTGACCTACATATAAATCCAGTTCGGTATCCAAAAGATTGTTGAACATTATGAATGCATCTTCAATTCCTGCAACTTCGCCTTTCTCACTAAAGAAGAAATAAAAATAATAGGCAATATCTTTTGCCAAAGCGCCGCCTGAGAGAAGTTTTAGATTAAATGGAGTTTTGAAGTCGGATATTTTTGGGTCTTTATTTCTGTATGTTACATAAGCATCTAATCTTACGCCGACAGGTAAATCACGAATCAGGCTCAGGTCCTCATCACCGGTTTCAACGAAATATCTTGGTGCGTCTTTATCAGCAAGAACAAATCCATTCCCGGCGAACTCATCGCCATATTCTTTTAATCTCGGGAACGGAGAATGACAGGTTTGACAACTCATGTTATATTTTCTCGCGAAAGGCGGAATTGCATAGGTTGACTCTGAAAATATTCCGAAGAGAAACGCCAGGGCTGCAATGATGTAAATAAATTTTTTCATGTCCCACTCCCATTAATCAAATATTTCAATTTCTGTTGAATGATTATTAACTAAGATTGCTTCGGATTCCTCTGCAGGTACTTTCAGGAATTCTGCAACAGGTGTAACCAACAACTGATAATAAAGAGAAGCCGTCACTTTTAATTTACCCGGCTGAATTGTGAATGGTAATGTAAAAGTAAATGTTTCAACTTTGGTTTCGCGCGGACCGATTCTGTAATCGATCCCAAGTGATGCAGTGTTCCAT
Organism: uncultured Melioribacteraceae bacterium; assembly: GCA_964516545.1. Taxonomy (GTDB): domain Bacteria; phylum Bacteroidota; class Ignavibacteria; order Ignavibacteriales; family Melioribacteraceae; genus JAHISV01. The sequence continues at coordinate 7,771 of CAZEXO010000014.1, read as the reverse complement.
TGCTGGATTGTAATTCGTCCTTGCGGATCAAAATACGGCATGCGGAAAATTCTGTCGCCGATCGGCACGCCATCGCGCTGAACTCCTGCGAAATCTTTTATGTCGAGAGCTATTCCCATATCCTGATATCCAAGAACATCCGCAGCTATTGTGTATTCTTCACCCTCAAAACCTTTCTTGTCTACCGGAAGATGATATTTATTTCCTTCAGCATCAGTGGCTTCAACATGTAACCAGACAATTCTATCTTCAACGCTGCCTGATGGAAATTTATGCCCAGTTTTTTGATTGAATAAAGCGACTGTAAATTTCACAACTTCTCCCGGCTCTGCTTCTCTTATGTCAGGATGAATTCGTAGTTCAATGGTTCCCTGGACTTTTCCCTTGTCGTGCGCGCCATGAAATAGATGCAGCCTGGTGTCATCGTAGTAGGTTCCCATTGTCGCGGGTTTAAATTTTGTTTTTGGCATGTGACAATCCTGGCATTGAACTCCCTCAGCCGCGTAGGGTCCTTCCTTCCACTCAAGATGTGTAGATTTTACCCAAATGCCATAAGGACTTTTTTCATTATGACATATTCCGCAAAACTCTCCTTTGTGATGCAAATCGGTTACAACTATCTCATGAGCCGGTGATTGAATTTCGCCTTTTCGTGAACTGTATTTTGTTTTTCCAGGACTCATCACATAGTTAAAATTGTATGGCGTTTCACCTTTATAACCGGTAATACTATGACAAACCTCACAGGATACGGCTTCATTAGCCCGAGAATTTTTTTCAGGTCGCGGCGGTGGTGTATCACCTGCAAGGAAAGCTATCGGAGTATGACAACCATTACATTCATGTTTCACTGCTGCAACTTTTGCATCTTTATCAGCGTGGGGAACGGCTAAATTAAAATACTCAATTTCATCCCAATGATGAGTGTAAGCCTGAGACATCATTGCCTGTTTCCATTGCTGATAAAAATCCGTGTGACAGGAAGCGCCGCAGTATTCAGGTTTTTTAAAATCATCATAAGTAAATTTTTGAGCATGCAATGAAATGTTAATCAGAAAAAAAATCAGGAATATAGATGCTAATGTCTTATTATTCATTAGAAGCCTCCGGTTTTCTCTGGGAATGTTTCAATGAAAGTTATATAACGAAGTTTTTATAGTCAATAGAATTATTCTGATTCACTTGGTGAAGCATGTTACCAAAACTAATCTGAAAATATTTAGTATCTTTACTCGCGAAATTTGGAATACTTTTGAAGAGAACATGGTGAAAAAAATTTTAATAATTCTTTTACTTTTTATTTCAGTCTCAGCCCAAACGGGAATTACACGATATTATCATCTTAACGGAAATCCTGAGTCTGAAATTTCTATGGTTAATGATGTTTTTGTCGGAACTTCTTATTGGTATTATGAGAATGGAAATCTTAAATCGGAAAAAACATACAGCAACGGAAAACTTAACGGGTGGGTGAGAGAATATTTTGAGACAGGTTTGCTGAAAGAGGAATACCATGTTAAGAATGGAGTTAAGGATGGTTTGCATAAAGAATACTACGAGAATGGCGGGCTAAAAAGTGTAAATACATATGAAGATGGTGTGCTGGTTAAAGAGGTAGATGTGAATTATGACTCTTATTATCAGGCTGCTCCTGAAGCCTATCTCGCAGGTAACAGACAATATGAAATACAAAAACGAAAAGGAGATTTACTTTGCGACGCGGATATTTGTCCAATTCCAATCGGCGGAATGAATGCAATTCAGGATAGCATAAAATATCCCGAGCATGCAAAACTTTATGGACTTGAGGGAATTGTAATCCTGATTGCCCAGATTGATATTAACGGTGATGTTTTAAAAACGGAAATTATTGAAAGTCTCGGATTGGGATGTGATGAAGAAGCTCAGCGGGTTGTGAAGTCAACAAAGTTTATCCCGGGTCAAAGAGATTTTAAACCTGTCGTTTCTAATTTATCGATAAGAGTTGTTTTTTCATTAACGGATAAAACTACATTAGCCGGTAATTATGCAGGACAGCTTAAAAGAGAAATTTACAGACCTCTGGAAAATACACTAGTTAAAGAAAGTGAATCAGCAAAACCAGAAAAACAATCTTCACGAGATGAAGATAAAATTTGTAATCTGGAAATATGTCCCAAACCCCGCGGCGGTTTGGCGAAACTATTAAGTAAAATTTCTATTCCTCCAACAGCGGCGCGTTTGGCAATTACAGGCATTGTTACTGTTGATGTTGACGTTGACGAATATGGATTTGTGAGAGACACAAAGATTATTGGCGGACCAGGTTATGGGATTGAAAATGCTGTTGAAGAAGCATTGTTTTCAACTGAATTTGATCCTGGAATGGATAAAGGGCAATATAAGCGTACAACTGTCAGAATGGAAATTCCTATTACAAAAAGATAAGTTAAGAAGCTTCTCTGCATTTTGCCACATGACATAACAGAGTGAAAAAATCCTGCTCGAGACTTTTACCTCGGTTGGACGCGTACCACAAGTGTAATTTTTCAGCGAATTCATTTTTCGCCATTCCTGATTTTTTCCATTGAATCACCAACGACTGCACATCTGTAGGTCTTGGACCCCACTGAAATAATTCATAGCCGTTTTCATCGAATGCAATAAGTTTGGGAATTGCCTTTGTTCCATTTGTTAAATATAAATCCATGATATCAGGATTTTTATCTCTTTCAACAAAACCCAAAGTTATGAGAGAATTTTGTTCAGCCATTTTAACGATATAGGGAATATTCTGAGCCGAATCACCGCACCAATCCTCAGTTAAAATCATCCATAGTTGTGGTTTATCTATTGAGTGGATGATAGAGGCCAATCCTTCTGGAACATGATAAACTTTGTCAATTCTTGAAGTGCGGTGTAAGTTTAATTTTCTGTAGTTGTATAAAGTACGTTCATCCTCGTCGAGTAATTCAGGATTTGTATTTTCAACTTTCTGTTTCATTTGTTTCTTGAATTCAGCGTAATTCATTCCGGTGAGTAATATTTTGTCATATACAGATTGGTGTGTCATATGATTCTCCGTTGCAGTAAAATCTTATTAGCAAATATAAAGAATTAGTCTACCTAAATAATGTCTCAGAATATCTGTTATACATTTTTCTAACTAAATGTGATGCCAGGCAAAATCAATCGATTCGTTATTTTCGAAAATAATTGGAATAGTTTAAGGTGCGACAAAATGCCGCACCTGTTAAAAATTATTTCTCAATTTGGTATTGTGGGTTTATATCTACGGGAAGGCTTACCAGTTTATCGCGAAGTATTTTGATGCTGGGTGTTTCAACTACATATTTGGAAATTAATTCTTTAGCTGAATTGTAACTGCCTAACGACTGGATCATAAGTATTTTGCTTGCTAAGTCTTTAACAACATCATAAACTTTATCAAAGTGAACAGTCACTTTTTCTGTTGATTCATCAAAGGAATAAGCTCCTTTTTCAAGAAGATAATTATAGATTATTGCATTCGCTCCACCGTGAGCTTCATTAATACCAAACCGCATTGAACGTAATGTGCCTGCCAGAAAAGTACTCCACATTTCTTTTTCAAATTCGGTAGGGAGAACACCTTTTTCAATCATGAACCGGTTATTAAACATACCCAAAATATCAGCCTTGCATTCTTCAATTATCGAGTAGGTTTCTTTAAGTTCTTTTTTAACTTCAGTTTCGCGTCCCTGAACTCTGATAAATCCGGGTCCTAATCCATGTGAAATTTCATGCATGAGGGTATGATTAAAAAATCCGTTGAAGGTAACATACTTAAGTTGATCTTTGTTCATAATTTTCTCGGCAATCGGCTTCAGTATCTTTTCAAATTTTGCCTCGTGAATATTTTTCAACATAACCTTTTTTGAACCCTTTGCTTGTCGGACTCTTTCATCATTTGGAAGATTGAAAGCGAGTGTTTGCACACCTGCTTTGGTGTCTCCACCGCTGAAAACAAGCTGAACAACCATCATGGGTGATTCCAAACCGCGTTCAAAATTTTTATAAGCATCCGGGTAAGGAAGATTTTTTTCCATTTCAGTCAGATAACTTTCAAAGACTTCCAACTTTTGTGATTCAATCGGATCAACAATTGTGAGAAAACATTCAAACGCGGCTTTATAATTAAATAGTCCGTCCTCGTATACTTCATAAGGACCGATAACGACTTCAATTTTATGATCCCTTAAGTCCATCCATGCCATATCACTTTCATAATAATCATTTGATTCAAAAGCTGAGGCTCTTTTCAGGAGATAATCTTTTAGTGTCAGATTCTTTGAATGATTAGCAGCTTCACGTAATAACTGTGATGCACGTGAAAGTTCATCCTGGTAATACTCGGAATAGGGAATGGATATAAGCTTGTCATTACTTCTTCTGATAACGGTAAATTCAGAAGTAAAAGCGGCTTCATCCTCAGGTTGATTTTTAATCCATGATTCGAATTCTTTTTTCGTCATATCTTCCGGGTAAAAATTCGCGCCTGCCGGCTTTGGGTTTTCACCGAAAAATGGTTTATTCTCGTCAAGCCGGTTGAATGGTCCAAACATGATTTTAAAAAGCTCGTATGTTTCTTTATCCCCGTTTTTCAACTGATCCTCAATCTCCCGGTTTTTTGAATAAACCTGGTCAAGAAAAATTTCATCCATAATTTTTGCTGCTTCAAATAGTTTTTGAAGTACAATTTTATCATCAGCATCCAGAAGTGATTCATCATAATTGACAGTAAATTTTGCAAATTTTTCTATTTCTGTTTTCAATTCTTCGTTTCCTTCTTTTTGTTCTGAACATGAAAAAAACAAAATTGCCAAAGCAACGTATGTAGTTGTGAAAAGGAATTTTTTCATTGTATCCCCTTTATTTTTATTATTCATTCGACTGCTAAAATAATCAAATTTGACTTACTAAGTAAACCATAAAGGATGTGCTTTGTTTATGTTTTTTAATTCACATCTGTAGGCAAAAATGTACAAACCATGAGATATCAGTTCAAAAATTTGCATAACCTGAATAATCTGTTGGCATGGTGGTTGAATGGATATTATTGTACTTAATTTGAGGTGAGTCATGAAAAAGGCCATAGTTATTATCATATTATACTTAACCGCATCAATTAATCTTGATGCCGGAGTAAGAGACAGAATTGATTTTAATTATTTCTATCATACACTTTCACCTTATGGTGAATGGATTTCATTGGATGCTGAGCTAATAGTTTGGAGACCAAATTCTGTTCATGCAAGCTGGCAGCCTTATTCGGTTGGTCGATGGTCATGGACAAATCATGGCTGGTATTGGGATTCGTTTGAACCATTTGGCTGGGCTACCTATCATTACGGCAGATGGATTTATGATAATTATTACGGATGGCTCTGGTTACCGGACTATGAATGGGGTCCTGCTTGGGTTGAATGGCGTTATGACGATGTTTATATAGGATGGGCTCCACTTCCTCCTTATGCATCCTTCAGCGTTAATTTTGGTATTCATTTTTCGCTCAACTGGAGCTCTCCTTACAGACATTGGCACTTTGTACGATATAATCATTTTTGTCATCCGGATGTGCATTATTATTTTATTGACCATAGGGATGTAAACAGATTTTTTGGGAGAACAAAATACAGAACAAACTATTATGCTGATCGGGATAGGATATTTAACGGTGGAGTTGATAAGCGACTTGTTGAAAGGCGTGCCGGCTACCGAATCGCTGAGAGGGAAATCCAACGTACAAGTGACTTTGAAGATTACAGACGAAGCCGTAAAGATAATTCCGGAATAAGAACATTTGTACCCGATGAAAGAGAATTAAAAAAATATGAAGCTGATTCCGAAGTCAGGGTTAACAGAGGTGACAGAGCTACAGATATAAGAAAGGATAAAATATTGCTTAGAAATTCAGAAGTTAGCTCAGCAAGAGATGAATTTGATAATCCGGGAGCAATTGAAAAAAGAGATGTTTCGGAAAAGCGGATAAATCTTCCTGAAAGAAGAGATGTGCAACAGGATGAAAAAAATATTATCAGAAGGAATGAACAAGGTTCTAGAGAGGAATCAACGCGTATCGAAAGAAGGGGCATCGAGAGAAAAAGCTCGGAACCCAAATTCAGAAAAACGGAAAAATCAAAAAGTGAAAATTCTCAGAAACCACTATCAAAAAATAATTCTACAGGTAGAAGGGAAGTAAAATCAAACAGCCGAAATAGATAAATGAAAGTTGTGCAGAATTGAGAATCCTGTCCATTAACTAATAATATTTCCCGAGTCAGTCCGATGTAACTGGTTCGGGATTTTTATTTGTATCATAGAAACTTTTAGGCAAGGTAAAAAAAAGCTCAAATATCGCTATTTGAGCTCGTTGAAAATTTTTAAGGATTAATGAACTTTAATACTTTTGTTATTAATTCCCTGGGCTAATTCAGCAGTTCCATTTTTAGCTATTGTTCTCAAAGCACTTGTAGATAATCTAACCGTAACGAATCTATTAAGTTCTTTAACCCAAATTCTTTTTTTCTGCAAGTTCGGTAGAAATCTTCTTTTTGTTTTGTTATAAGCGTGAGAAATACTATTACCGCTCGTCGGTCCAACTCCTGTCAACTGGCATTTTCTTGACATAACATCTCCTCGTTTGGAAAATTTCAGACCACAAATATAAAAAAATCTAAATAAAAGAGAAATTTTTTAGAAAAAAAATAATCCGGGTGGTTTTCGCCCGGATTCAGGACTAATCGGAGTGACGACTTCCAAGTTCTTTGTCCAACATATATTGACCATGAACATTGTCACCGACCATTTTAAATTCCTCAAGTATTTGAGTCGCGTTTGCTTCTTCTTCAACCTGTTCTGAAATGAAGTAACTTAAAAAATTATTCGTGGCATAGTCTTTCTCTGCAAGAGCCAGATCGGCAAGTTTGTGTATCCTGCTTGTTACGTATTTTTCGTGTTCCAGCGTAGCTTCAAAGACAGCCGTAGGAGATTTCCACTCAATTTCGGGTTTCTCAATAACATCAAGAATTACCCGTCCGCCAATATTATGGATATAATTGTAAAATTTCATTCCGTGTTCATACTCTTCCTGAGATTGAAGTGCCATCCAACGGGCGCATCCGCTTAAATTTTTTGATTCAAAATATGCCGCCATTGAGAGATATAAATAAGATGAAAATAATTCTGCATTCACCTGTGCATTTAATTCCCTTAACATTTTTTCTGATGCCATTTTTACCTCGGTTTTATTTTAAGAAATTTACTAAAGGATTTCGGATATAATGAATCCTTTTCACTTTACATCTAAACTTTAATTTTTCGGAAAAGGTTCAGTTTGTTTTAACGGAAATGAGTTGAGAGGGGATTTACAAGTTAGAAATTCTCTAACGCGATAATAATTATACCTCGCTAAATGGATTAGCTAGATAACTGGGAAAATGTATTCAGAGTATATCTTCTGAATTAAACTGCTCTTGATTTTTTAACCGGCTCTACTTTTTTAAGAAATTCTCCGATGATATTTGTTAGTTGTTCAAACTCTATTAAGAAAGCATCGTGACCGTGGATTGAATTCACCTCCGCATATTGTGAATTAGGAATTAATGAGCTGATTTGCTTCTGTTCCTCTGCAGGATAAAGAATATCAGATGTTATTCCAATGTTAAGGGAAGGGCATTGAATTGAACCAAGCACTTCCTCAAACGATCCGCGATGTCGTGTAATATCGTGTAAATCCATTACTTTTGAAAGA